>VAXA01000001.1 GCA_005883365.1 Actinomycetota bacterium | reverse complement strand
GACCTCCTCGATTTCGTCGACTTGCTCGGTCCGTGGCTCTTCGACGGGGTCAACGTTGGCCCGCACCGGCGGCACCACCGCCGTCGGCGCCAGCCGCAATTTCGGCAGGCCGCCGCGGTTCCCGTCGGCGTCGGTCTCGGCGTGTTCAGGGCTGACGCCGAGGGCAAAGCCGTACTCGGTCCGCAGCGCTCCGCCGCTCTGCATCGCCAGGGCGTGCGCGACTGCGGCGCCCGAGGCGAAGCCGAGCTCCACGATGATCTGGCCGAGCGGCCGCTTCGACCGCTGCTGCACCTCGAGCACCGTCGCAAGCTGCTCCTCGCTGATGAGCCCGAGCTCGGTCATCAGCTCGCCGAGCTGGCGCTGCGGCATGCGCTCGTTTCCATAAGAGGCGCTCATGGCTGAGCCTTGCCCTGCCGCAGAGAAGTCACGACCTCTCTATCGGCACGCGAAACGCCGAGCTTGATTGGTGCCGATGGGAAGCGGCTCCCGGCAGAAACGCTTGTTCGAGGGATGGTGCGCAGAGGGGATCCTGACGACGATTCCGCCAGGACAACTGCGGCGTCCGTTGGCACAGCGAGTGGAGGAGGAGCGCCGTCATGTCCAGCACCATCGAGGAGGGCCTCACCTACGGGGATAGCTTGCTCGAGGTCGAGCATGACGTTGCCCGTCGGGAATCGGAGCGCAGCGAGCTCGCCCGCGAGATCGAAGCGCAGCACGAGCGGTTGCATACCCTGCGCGCGACCGTGCTCGAGGAGCTCACGAAGCAGCGGCGGGTGACGTTGCCGCGATGGCCGAGTGGGCCGAAGTTCGCCGCCTCGCTTGTCGACGAGGACGAGTGGTGGTCGAAGATGCTCGGCAAGAGCCACAAGCGGGCCGCTTAGCGCCTTAGCGGCGCCCCGCGGTGGGGAGCTCGGGACGCCGGGCTCCCCGGCGCACGTCGGGTGGGCTGCCCGTCGTCGTTGTTGTCGTCGTCGGGGTAGTGGTGGTGGTCGGCGGTGGAGCGGTTGTCGTCGGCGGCGGGGCGGTCGTCGTGGGCGGCGGGGCAGTCGTCGTCGGCGGAGGTGCCGTCGTGCCGGGCTGCGTGGTCGTCCGCGTCGTCGTACGGACGGTCGTCGTCTTGGCGGTCGTCGTGCGCTTGCGCTTGTGCTTCTGCTTGTGCTGGTGCTTGCAGGAGTCGGGCTTACGTGCGTCGCGCCAAGTGCGCGCGAACTCGTAGCGCCCGCACCACCGCTTGTAGGGCGGGGATCCCGGGTTCGCGAACTGTTCGACCGGCTGTCCCTGCAGCGCAGCGGTCATGTACGTGTGCCAGATCTCCGCTGGGAGCGTGCCGCCGGTGACGCCCGCGATCCCGTGCACGCCCTTCATCGGCCGCTCGTTCGTCGGGTAGCCAACCCAGGTGACCGTCATGAGCTGTGGCACGAAGCCTGCGAACCACGCGTCCGCGAAGCTGTCCGTCGTTCCCGTCTTGCCTGCCGCGGGCCGGCCGGCGAGCGCAGCGGCTGTCCCGGTCCCGGACCGCACGTTCGCCTCGAGGACTCGCGTGACCGCCGCCGCGACCTTCTCGTCGATGACCCGCTTCCCGCGGGGTTTGGAGGCCGCCTCGGTGGAACCGCCGGGGAAGACGACCTTCGTCAGGATGGTCGGCTTGTGCGCGACGCCCCCGTCGGCGAGCGTCGCATATGCGCTTGCGAGGTCGAGCGGGGTGACCGAGTTGGCGCCGAGCCCCACCGACGGGACGGGCTTCAAATGCGACTGGATTCCCATCTGCTGCGCGAGGTCCGCGATCGGCTTCGGCCCCACGTCGAGCGTGAGGCGGGCGTACACCGTGTTGTCCGAGAGGAGCGTCGCCTGTATGAGCGGGATTCGGCCGGAGTACGTGTGCTCGAACGTCTGGACGCGCCAGTTGTTGGGTCCGATGAACGGGGCAGACAGGTACTGCGTCGTCCACGGGTTGATCTTTCGCTGTACGGCCTGCGTGAGCACGAACATCTTGAACGTCGATCCCGCTTGCCGTTGCCCGTCGGCCGCGATGTCATAGGCGATCTGCTTCCCCGTCTGGGCGATGGCCATCGCGCGAATCTGACCGGTCGCTGGATCGATCGACACGACCGAGCCCGCCGGGTCCTTCTTGCGGTCGAGCGTGCCGAGGATCGCGCGCGTCGCCTCCGTCTGCTTCTTCGCGTCGAGCGTGGTGTAGATGCGCAGCCCGCCGCGGCGGACGCGCTCGGCGCCGTACTCGTCGACGAGCTGCGACGTGATGAAGCCGGTGAGGTACGTCTGACCCGAGAGCCCCGGCGCCTGGTGCGGGTGCAGGCCGAGCGGGCTCTGCACAGCCTGGCGGTAGCGGCCAGGAGAGAGGTCACCCGCCTTGACCATCGCCGCGAGCACCTCCGCGCGGCGGGCCTTCGCGGCGTGCGGGCGTGTGAGCGGGTCGTAGGCCGACGGCGCCTGCGGCAGCCCCGCGAGGAGCGCGGCCTGCTCGAGCGTGAGGTTCTTCGCGTGCACACCGAAGTACGCGCCGGCGGCGGCCTCGATCCCGTACGCCTGCTGTCCGAAGTAGATGTCGTTGAGGTACGCCGTGAGGATGCGGTTCTTGCTCCAGCGGCGGTCGAGCTGCTCGGCAAGGCACGCCTCGTCGAGCTTCCGGCCGAGGGACTGCTGCGGGCTGAGATAGAGGTTGCGGACGAGCTGCTGCTCGATGGTCGATCCGCCCTGCGCGAACTGGCCCGACGAGACGTCGCTCTCGAGCGCCCGCAGGATCCCGATGTAGTCGATCCCGCTGTTCTCGTAGAAGCGGCGGTCCTCGGTGTCGATGATCGCCTTCCGCATCACCGGGCTGATCTTCCGCAGCGAGACGGGGAGCCTCGCGCCGCTCGCCCCGAGCATCCCGAGCCGCTTGCCGTCGCGGTCGAGCAGGACGCTCGCGTGGGCCGGCCCGTGCGCTTCGAGCCCGTCGAGGCTGCACGAGTACCAGAAGAACGGCCCGGCGACCGCGGAGCCGACCGCGAAGGCCCCGGCGAACACGACGACGCAAGCGGCGGCGATCTGCAGCCCTCGCTTCCAGCGCGACCCTCCGTTGCGCGCGTTCGCCTCTTCCATGCGACGTCGGGTAAACGCCGCGGGCCACTCCTGGTTACGCCTCAGTTCCGGAAGAAGCGAGAGAGCAGGCCGCGCTTCGGTGCCGGCTCGGAAGTGGGCGGCTTCGGTGGCTCCGCCGGCTCCAGCGGCGGCTCCTCGTCGGCCGGGAGCATGGAACGCGGCACCGCTCCCCGCTCGCGCTGGGCGCGGATCGCCGCGTTCATCTCGTCGCGCTGCGACTCGTCGTCCACCGCAGTCAGGGTACGCCGCAGAGCGTGCGCCTCCTCTCGTAGGCTCGCGGCGCGATGTGCTTCGAGCTCGATTCCGAGCCGCCGATCCCGCGGATCTCCGGCGCCGCGGTTTCCCACGACGATCTCGTACTCGAGAGCGAGGACGGCAACCGCTTCGCGGCGTTCCGCGCGCTGCCCGAGGAAGTGCTGCAGCTGCGGACCGGAGTCGTGATCCTGCCGGACGTCCGCGGGCTGTACCGCTTCTACGAGGAGCTCGCGCTCCGCTTCGCCGAGCGCGGGCACGCGGCGCTCGCCTTCGACTACTTCGGCCGCACCGCCGGGATCGAGAAGCGGCCGGAGGACTGGGACTACATGCCGCTCGTGCAGCAGCACACCAACGACCAGGTGCAGGCGGACGTCGGCGCCTGCGTGAGCGACCTCCGCACCCTCGGCTGCAGCTCGATCTTCACGGTCGGCTTCTGCTACGGCGGCAGCGGCTCGTGGGCGGCGGCCGCCTCGGGCCACGGGCTCGCAGGCGCCGTCGGCTTCTACGGCCGGCCGAGCCGGATGATCGAGCTGGTGCCGAGCCTCGAAGCGCCGATCCTCGCCCTGCAGGGCGGCGCCGACCAGGGAATCCCCCACGAGGACAACGTCGAGTTCGAGCAGGCTCTGAGCGAGGCGGGCAAGGACTACGAGCTCGTCGAGTTCGAGGGCGCGCCGCACAGCTTCTTCGACCGCAAGCAGGAGGAGTTCCAGGCGGCGTCCGACGGGGCCTGGAACCGCGTCCTCTCCTTTATCGAAGCGAATTCGTAGCCTCCGGCGTTTCCCGTTCGGGCCCGACGTCCACAACCTGAAGGAACGATCCGAGGAGGAACGCCATGGGCGAGCTCGTCGCCGACTACTTCCTGAAGCGCCTGCGCGAGTGGGACGTTCATCGCATTTACGGGTATCCCGGCGACGGGATCAACGCGTTTCTCGGCGCGCTCGACCGCGCCGACGGCGACCCCGACTTCATCCAGGCCCGTCACGAGGAGATGGCCGCGTTCATGGCGTGCGGTCACGCGAAGTTCGCCGGCTCCGACGCGCTCGGCGTCTGCATGGCGACGTCGGGCCCGGGCGCGATCCACCTGCTCAACGGCCTCTACGACGCGAAGCTCGACCACGTCCCGGTCGTCGCGATCGTCGGCCAGCAAAAGCGCAGCTCGCTCGGCTCGCACTACCAGCAAGAGGTCGACTTGCAGGTCCTGTTCAAGGACGTGTCGGAATTCGTCCAGGTCTGCATGGACCCGGCCCAGGCGCGCCATCTCGTCGACCGCGCGTGCCGGATCGCGCTCGACCACCGCGGCGTCTGCACGATCATCGTCCCGAACGACGTTGCCGAGCTGAAAGCCGTCGAGTCGCCGCCGCGCACCCACGGCTCCGTCTATTCGAGCGTCGGCTACCGCCGGCCGCGCGTGCTGCCGCAAGAGCACGACATCCAGCACGCCGCCGAGATCCTGAACGAGGGGGAGAAGGTCGCGATGCTCGTAGGCCAGGGCGCCCGCGGCGCCGCCGAGGAGCTCGAGCGGGTCGCGGACCTGCTCGGCGCCGGCGTCGCGAAGGCGCTGCTCGGCAAGGACGTCCTCGCCGACGACCTCCCGTACGTGACCGGCGCGATCGGCCTCCTGGGCTCGATCCCGAGCTACGACATGATCGAGAACTGCGACACGCTGCTCATGGTCGGCACGAGCTTCCCGTACGCGGAGTTCCTTCCCAAGGAGGGGCAGGCGCGCTGCGTCGAGATCGACATCAGCGCCGGCATGATCGGCATCCGCTACCCGGCCGACGTGCTGCTGATCGGCGACGCGAAGGAGACGCTGCGCGCGCTCGAGCCGCACCTCGTGCGCAAGGAGGACCGCGGCTGGCGCGAGCAGATCGAGGAGGGCGTCCGCGACTGGTGGGACATCGTCGAGCGGCGCTCGATGATGGACGCCGACCCGATGAACCCGCAGCGCGTCGTCCACGAGCTCTCCCAGGTGCTGCCAGAGGACGCGATCATCACGGCCGACTCGGGCTCCTCGACGAACTGGTTCGCCCGCCAGCTGAAGCTGCGCAAGGGCAATCTCGCCTCGCTCTCCGGGACGCTGGCGACGATGGTGCCCGGGGTCCCGTACGCGATCGCCGCGAAGTTCGCGCACCCGGGGCGGCCGGTCATCTGCTTCGTCGGCGACGGCGCGTTCCAGATGCTCGGCATGAACGAGATGCTGACGGTGAAGCGCTACATGGAGCGCTGGCACGACAAGCGCCTCGTCTTCTGCGTCTTCAACAACCAGGATCTGAACCAGGTGACGTGGGAGCAGCGGGTGATGGAGGGCGATCCGAAGTTCCCGGCTACGCAGTGGCTGCCGAACTTCGACTACGCCGCCTACGCCGAGCTCTGCGGGCTGAAGGGGATCTTCTGCGACGACGGCGACCGGATGCGCTCCGCCTGGGAGGAGGCGCTCGCCGCCGACCGCCCCGTCGTGCTCGAGGTCAAGACCGACCCCGAGATCCCGCCGCTGCCGCCGCACATCCGGCTCGAGCAGGCCGAGGAGATGGCGAAGGCGATGGTCAAGGGCGACCCCGAGAGGATGGGCGTGATGGAGAAGTCGCTCCGCGGGAAGCTCATCGAATTCACGGAGCACCTGAAGTCGTAGTGGCTGCAGCGCCGGTCGAGCGGCTCGACGTCCACGCGTACACGATCCCGACCGACGAGCCCGAGTCGGACGGGACGCTCGAGTGGGACTCGACGACGATCGTCGTCGTCGAAGCGCACGCCGACGGCCAGACGGGGCTCGGGTACACGTACTGCGACGCCGCTGCTGCCGAGGTGATCTCCTCTCAGCTGGCGGGCGCGGTCGAGGGCGAGGACGCGATGGACGTACGCGCCGCGTGGCTGCGCATGACCGCGCAGGTCCGCAACGCCGGCCAGCCCGGGATCGGCTTCTGCGCCGTGTCCGCCGTCGACCAGGCGGTGTGGGACCTGAAGGCTCGCCTGCTCGGCGTTCCGCTCGTCGTGCTCCTCGGCGCTGCGCACGACGACGTCCCGATCTACGGCAGCGGAGGGTTCTGCTCGTACTCCGACGAGCGGCTGTGCGAGCAGCTCGGCGGCTGGGCCGAGGCCGGGATCCCGCGCGTGAAGATGAAGGTCGGGCGGGAACCGGAGCGCGATCCGGTACGCCTCGATGCGGCGCGGGAAGCGATCGGCGACGACGTCGAGCTCTACGTCGACGCGAACGGCGCCTTCGCGCGCAAGGAGGCGCTCGCCTGGGCGGAGCGCTACGCGGACACCTGGAACGTGACGTGGTTCGAGGAGCCCGTCTCCTCGGACGATCTCGAGGGGCTGCGCCTCATCCGTGACTCGGGGCCGGCTGGGCTCGAGATCGCTGCAGGCGAGTACGCCTACGTGCCGGCCGACTTCCGGAATCTCGTCGGCTGCGTCGACTGCCTCCAGGCCGACGTGACCCGCTGCGGCGGGATCACCGGCCTCCTGTCTGCGTCCGGTCTCGCGAACGCCCACTCGATCGACGTCTCGGCCCACTGCGCGCCGGCGATCTCGGTGCACGCCTTCTGCGCGGTCGAGCGGCGGCGGCATCTCGAGTACTTCCACGACCACGTCCGGATCGAGGGGATGCTGTTCGACGGAGTCCCCGAGCCCGAGGACGGGGTCCTGCGGCCCGACCGGTCGCGGCCGGGCAACGGCCTCGAGCTCCGCCACAGCGACGCGGCTCGGTTCGGCGTGCAGCTCGCGGAGGTGACACGGTGAGCGCCACGATCCCGAAACGAACCGAGACGCGCGTTCAGGGCGGCACCGCCGGCGTCGAGAAGATCGACCGGCGCACCATCGCCGCCGAACTCCGCGCGGCGATCGAGGGCGAGGTCCGCTTCGACACCGCGAGCCGCGCGCTCTACGCGACCGACGCCTCGAACTACCGGATGCCGCCGATCGGCGTCGTCGTCCCGCGCCACGTGGACGAGCTCGTCGAGATCCACCGGGTCTGCCGCGAGTACGGCGCGCCGATCGTCCTGCGCGGCGGCGGCACGAGCCTCGCCGGCCAGGGCTGCAACACGGCGGTGCTGGTCGATTTCTCGAAGTACCTCCATCACATCCTCGAGATCGACCCCGATCGCCGCCTCGCCCGCGTGCAGCCGGGTTGCGTCCTCGACCACCTGCGCGAGACAGCGAGCGAGAAGTACGGCCTGACCTTCGGGCCCGATCCGTCCACGCATGCCTACTGCACGCTCGGCGGCATGCTCGGCAACAACTCGTGTGGTCGGCACTCGGTCCAGTCGGAGTTCCACGGGCCCGGGCCGCGCGTCGCGGACAACCTCGTCGAGCTCGAGGTGCTGACGTACCGGGGCGAGCGCCTGCGTATCGGCCGCGGCGGCGCAGGCGTGCCCGACGCGGTCGCCGAGCGGCTCCGCGAGCTCGCAGCTACGCACGCCAACGAGATCCGCGCGCGCTATCCGCAGATCCCACGGCGGGTCTCCGGCTACAACCTCGACGAGCTCCTCCCCGAGAAGGGCTTCGAGGTGGGTCGCGCGCTCGTCGGCACGGAGTCGACCTGCGTGACGGTGCTCGAGGCGACGCTCGAGCTGATCCCAAAGCCGCCGTGCGTCTCGTTGCTCGTCGCCGGCTACCCCGACAAGTTCCGCACGGCCGACCACGTGATGCTCGCGCGCGAGCACCGGCCGATCTCGATCGAGGGGATGGACGACACGCTGATCGAGGACATGACGCTGCTCGGCATCCACCAGCACGAGCGCTCGATGCTCCCCGACGGCCGCGGCTGGCTGCTGGTCGAGTTCGGCGGCGAGACGAAGGAGGAGTCCGACGCGAAGGCGCGGGCATTGATGCGCGACCTCGAGAAGGACGGCCGGCCGCCGTCGGGCATGAAGCTGTACGACGACCCCGCGGGCGAGCAGCACATCTGGGAGGTGCGCGAGGCGGGGCTCGGCGCGACCGCGTTCATCCCCGGCAAGGAGGACACGCACGAGGGCTGGGAGGACTCGGCCGTCCCGCCCGAGCGGCTGGGCGAGTACCTCCGCCGCCTCTCCAAGCTCGCCGACGAGTACGGGTACGAGAGCTCGCTCTACGGCCACTACGGTCAGGGCTGCGTCCACGCTCGCTGGAACTTCGACCTCGTCACGAAGCCGGGGATCGCCAAGTTCCGCCGCTGGCTCGAGGACGCAAGCGACCTCGTGCTCGAGCTCGGCGGCTCACTGTCCGGCGAGCACGGCGACGGCCAGTCGCGTGCAGAGCTTCTCCCCAAGATGTTCGGCGACGACCTCGTGCGCGCCTTCGAGGAGTTCAAGTCGATCTGGGATCCCGACTGGAAGATGAACCCGGGCAAGGTCGTCCGGCCGTACCGCGTCGACGAGAACCTCCGCCTCGGCGCCGACTACGAGCCCTGGCGGCCGAAGGTCAAGTTCGCGTATCCCGAGGACCACGGCGATTTCGCGCACGCGACTGTCCGCTGCGTCGGCGTCGGCAAGTGCCGGACGCCCGACGGCGTCGACGTCATGTGCCCGTCCTTCATGGCGACGCGGGATGAGATGCACTCGACGCGCGGGCGCACGCGCCTCCTGTTCGAGATGCTCGAAGGCGAGGTCATCACCGACGGCTGGCAGTCGGACGAGGTGATGGAGGCGCTCGACCTCTGCCTTGCATGCAAGGGCTGCACGCACGACTGCCCCGTCAATGTCGACATGCCGACCTACAAGGCGGAGTTCCTCCATCAGCGCTGGAAGCACAAGCTTCGCCCGCGTCACGCGTACGCGTTCGGGCTGATCGACCAGGTCGCCCGGCTCGCGTCGCGGGCGCCCGGGCCCGTCAACTTCGTCACGCACACGCCGCCGTTCGCGCAGGCATTCAAGCTCGCCGCGGGGATGACGCAGGAGCGCGCGGTGCCGAAGTTCGCGCCGCTGACGCTGCAGGCCGGCTGCTGCGGGCTCGCGGGTTCGTGGGGCTTCGAGGCGGGGCACCACGAGGTCTCGATGCGGTGCGGCGAGCTGGGTCTCCTGCCGAAGGTGCGCGAGCTCGAGGAGGACACGATCGTGGTGGCGGACGGCTTCTCCTGCAAGACGCAGATCGAGCAGGGCGGCACCGGCCGGCGCGCGCTGCACGTCGCGCAGGTGCTGAAGCTCGCCCGCGAGCACGGCGCCGCCGGTCCTAGAGGGCCCCGGCCCGAGCGCCTCTACTACGAGATCCGGCCGAAGCCGTCGCTCGTACGGCGGGCCGCGAGGGGTGCCGCACTGGCCGCGGTGGCGGTCGGAGCGGTCGGCTTCTTCTCCGCTACTATGCGGCGGCGCGTGGCGCCGTAGCTCAGCTGGTCAGAGCGCTGCACTCATAATGCAGAGGTCGGTGGTTCGAGCCCACCCGGCGCTACTGGAGCGCGTCCCTCAGAGCGAGATACAGGAATGGCAACCGGAGTCAGAGTCGCAATCACGCTCGCCTGTACCGAGTGCAGGCGGCGGAACTATCAGACGCAGAAGTCGAAGCGAAACTCGCCCGACCGCGTCGAGTTCCGCAAGTACTGCCGCTGGTGCGGCAGCCATACCCTGCACCGGGAGACGCGGTAATGGCCCGCTCGACGCGTCAGCAGCGCCGGCAGCGCCGCGCGCAGCAGCGGCCGGCTCTCGCCGGTGGGCCTCCCGCACGCCCGCCGGTCCGGCCGGTCGAGAACGGCGGCGACGAGCCGTCCCGCGGTCGCGAGCCGCGCCCCGAGCGCCGGGACGAGGTCCGGCCGGGCTCGCCCGGAATCCGTTTCCTCCAGGAGTCCTGGGCCGAGCTGAGGAAGGTCGAGTGGCCGAGCCAGCAGCAGGTGATCAGCGGCACGGCCGTCGTCATCATCGCCTCGCTCATCACCGGCGTCTACCTGTACGCGAACGACGAGCTGTGGAGCTACGTCGTCAAGCATGTGTTCCTGCGCTAGTCGCCGAGAATTGGGAGCCGAGAAGAGACCCTGATGTTCCGCTGGTACGTGATCAACACCTATTCCGGGCACGAGAACAAGGTGAAAGCCAACCTCGAGCACCGGATCGAGTCGATGAACCAGCGCTCCCGCTTCCGGCGCGTCGTCGTCCCGACCGAGCAGGTGATCGAGACGAAGGACGGCCAGAAGGTGCAGGCCGAGAAGCGCACGCTGCCGGGCTACGTGCTCGTGAACATGGACCTCAACGACGACGCCTGGACCGTGGTCAAGAACACGCCGGGCGTGACGGGCTTCGTCGGTGCCGGCGCGACGCCGGTGCCGCTCTCGCAGCCCGAGGTCGACCGGATCCTCCACACGGGCTCGGCCACCGCGCTGCAGACGCGCGCGCAGGTCGAGTTCCAGCTCGGGGAGTCGGTCAAGATCACCTCGGGCCCGCTCGCGGACTTCGACGGCGAGATCACCGACGTCAATCCCGACGCGCAGAAGCTGCAGGTGATGGTCAACATCTTCGAGCGGCAGGTGCCGGTCGAGGTTGGATTCGACAACGTCAAGAAACTGGACTGAGGAAGATGGCCAAGAAAGTTCTCACCCTGATCAAGCTCCAGATCCCCGGCGGGACGATGAACCCGGCCGGGCGGAAGGTCGTCCTCTTCCCCGACACCTTCAACAACCACATGCACACGGACGTCGGGGTGGCCGCCGTCGAGGCGCTCGAAGCTGCGGGCTGGCAGGTCCTCATGCCCGAGGGCCACGTCTGCTGCGGGCGGCCGCTCTACGACTACGGCTTCCTCGAGCTCGCCGAGCGCTACCTCCGCCGCAGCCTCGACCAGCTGCGCGAGTGGTACCGGGAGGGAATCCCGATCGTCTCGCTCGAGCCGAGCTGCGCGGCAGTGTTCAAGGACGAGCTCGGCAAGCTCCTCCCGCACGACGACGACGCGAAGCGGCTCGCGCAGAGCACGTACCACTTCGCGGAGTTCTTCGAGAAGTTCGACGTCGAGCCGCCACGGCTCGAGCGCAAGGCGTTCGTCTGGGGCCACTGTCACCACAAGGCGACCGGCGGGATCGACCCCGAGGTCGAGCTCCTGGAGAAGATGGGCGTCGAGGTCGAGACGCTGCAGGCCGGCTGCTGCGGGCTCGCGGGTTCGTGGGGCTTCGAGGCGGGGCACCACGAGGTCTCGATGCGGTGCGGCGAGCTGGGTCTCCTGCCGAAGGTGCGCGAGCTCGAGGAGGACACGATCGTGGTGGCGGACGGCTTCTCCTGCAAGACGCAGATCGAGCAGGGCGGCACCGGCCGGCGCGCGCTGCACGTCGCGCAGGTGCTGAAGCTCGCCCGCGAGCACGGCGCCGCCGGTCCTAGAGGGCCCCGGCCCGAGCGCCTCTACTACGAGATCCGGCCGAAGCCGTCGCTCGTACGGCGGGCCGCGAGGGGTGCCGCACTGGCCGCGGTGGCGGTCGGAGCGGTCGGCTTCTTCTCCGCTACTATGCGGCGGCGCGTGGCGCCGTAGCTCAGCTGGTCAGAGCGCTGCACTCATAATGCAGAGGTCGGTGGTTCGAGCCCACCCGGCGCTACTGGAGCGCGTCCCTCAGAGCGAGATACAGGAATGGCAACCGGAGTCAGAGTCGCAATCACGCTCGCCTGTACCGAGTGCAGGCGGCGGAACTATCAGACGCAGAAGTCGAAGCGAAACTCGCCCGACCGCGTCGAGTTCCGCAAGTACTGCCGCTGGTGCGGCAGCCATACCCTGCACCGGGAGACGCGGTAATGGCCCGCTCGACGCGTCAGCAGCGCCGGCAGCGCCGCGCGCAGCAGCGGCCGGCTCTCGCCGGTGGGCCTCCCGCACGCCCGCCGGTCCGGCCGGTCGAGAACGGCGGCGACGAGCCGTCCCGCGGTCGCGAGCCGCGCCCCGAGCGCCGGGACGAGGTCCGGCCCGGCGCGCCCGGAATCCGTTTCCTCCAGGAGTCCTGGGCCGAGCTGAGGAAGGTCGAGTGGCCGAGCCAGCAGCAGGTGATCAGCGGCACGGCCGTCGTCATCATCGCCTCGCTCATCACCGGCGTCTACCTGTACGCGAACGACGAGCTGTGGAGCTACGTCGTCAAGCATGTGTTCCTGCGCTAGTCGCCGAGAATTGGGAGCCGAGAAGAGACCCTGATGTTCCGCTGGTACGTGATCAACACCTATTCCGGGCACGAGAACAAGGTGAAAGCCAACCTCGAGCACCGGATCGAGTCGATGAACCAGCGCTCCCGCTTCCGGCGCGTCGTCGTCCCGACCGAGCAGGTGATCGAGACGAAGGACGGCCAGAAGGTGCAGGCCGAGAAGCGCACGCTGCCGGGCTACGTGCTCGTGAACATGGACCTCAACGACGACGCCTGGACCGTGGTCAAGAACACGCCGGGCGTGACGGGCTTCGTCGGTGCCGGCGCGACGCCGGTGCCGCTCTCGCAGCCCGAGGTCGACCGGATCCTCCACACGGGCTCGGCCACCGCGCTGCAGACGCGCGCGCAGGTCGAGTTCCAGCTCGGGGAGTCGGTCAAGATCAGTAATGGCCCGCTCGACGCGTCAGCAGCGCCGGCAGCGCCGCGCGCAGCAGCGGCCGGCTCTCGCCGGTGGGCCTCCCGCACGCCCGCCGGTCCGGCCGGTCGAGAACGGCGGCGACGAGCCGTCCCGCGGTCGCGAGCCGCGCCCCGAGCGCCGGGACGAGGTCCGGCCGGGCTCGCCCGGAATCCGTTTCCTCCAGGAGTCCTGGGCGGAGCTGAGGAAGGTCGAGTGGCCGAGCCAGCAGCAGGTGATCAGCGGCACGGCCGTCGTCATCATCGCCTCGCTCATCACCGGCGTCTACCTGTACGCGAACGACGAGCTGTGGAGCTACGTCGTCAAGCATGTGTTCCTGCGCTAGTCGCCGAGAATTGGGAGCCGAGAAGAGACCCTGATGTTCCGCTGGTACGTGATCAACACCTATTCCGGGCACGAGAACAAGGTGAAAGCCAACCTCGAGCACCGGATCGAGTCGATGAACCAGCGCTCCCGCTTCCGGCGCGTCGTCGTCCCGACCGAGCAGGTGATCGAGACGAAGGACGGCCAGAAGGTGCAGGCCGAGAAGCGCACGCTGCCGGGCTACGTGCTCGTGAACATGGACCTCAACGACGACGCCTGGACCGTGGTCAAGAACACGCCGGGCGTGACGGGCTTCGTCGGTGCCGGCGCGACGCCGGTGCCGCTCTCGCAGCCCGAGGTCGACCGGATCCTCCACACGGGCTCGGCCACCGCGCTGCAGACGCGCGCGCAGGTCGAGTTCCAGCTCGGGGAGTCGGTCAAGATCACCTCGGGCCCGCTCGCGGACTTCGACGGCGAGATCACCGACGTCAATCCCGACGCGCAGAAGCTGCAGGTGATGGTCAACATCTTCGAGCGGCAGGTGCCGGTCGAGGTTGGATTCGACAACGTCAAGAAACTGGACTGAGGAAGATGGCCAAGAAAGTTCTCACCCTGATCAAGCTCCAGATCCCCGGCGGGCAGGCGAACCCGGCCCCCCCGGTCGGCCCGGCGCTCGGCCAGCACGGCGTCAACATCATGGAGTTCTGCAAGGCGTTCAACGCGCAGACGAGCGACCAGAACGGCCGCATCACCCCCGTCGAGATCACGGTCTTCGAGGACCGTTCGTTCACGTTCATCACGAAGACGCCGCCGGCCGCCGTCCTGATCAAGGAGGCGCTGCGGCTGGACAAGGGCTCCGGCGAGCCCAACCGGATGAAGGTCGGCCGCCTCTCGCGTGACCAGGTGCACCGGATCGCCGAGACGAAGATGCCCGACCTCAACGCGCGCGACATCGACCAGGCGGCGCGGATCATCGCCGGCACGGCGCGGAGCATGGGCGTCGAGGTGGATCTGTAATGGCTCAGCACGGAAAGCGCTATCGCGGCGCCCGCGCGATCTTCGATCGCGAGCAGGTCTACTCGCCGGTCGAGGCTGTGCGCCTGCTCAAGTCGATGGACGCCACGAAGTTCGACGAGACCGTCGAGCTGCACTTTCGGTTGGGGCTGAACGTCCGCCACGCCGACGAGCAGCTCCGCGGCACGCTCATGCTGCCGCACGGCAGCGGCAAGGACGTGCGCGTCGCCGTGTTCGCCGAGGGCGACAAGGCCCGCGAGGCGGAGCAGGCCGGGGCGGACGTCGTCGGCTCGGCCGACCTCGCGAAGCGGGTCGAGGAGGGCTTCATGGAGTTCGACGTCGCGATCGCGACGCCGGACCAGATGGGGAACGTCGGCCGGCTGGGCCGCGTCCTCGGGCCCCGGGGCCTGATGCCGAACCCGAAGACGGGCACGGTGACGATGGACGTCGGCAAGGCCGTCTCGGAGGCGAAAGCCGGCAAGCTCGAATACCGGACCGACCGCGGCGCGAACGTCCACGTGGTGATCGGCAAGAAGAGCTTCGACGAGCGCGCGCTCGTCGAGAACTACGCCGCCGTCCTCGACGAGATCCTGCGTGCGAAGCCGTCGGCGGCGAAGGGTCGCTACATCCGGCAGATCACGCTCACGAGCACGATGGGCCCCGGAATCCATGTCGACCCGGCGCGAACGCGCGGCGTCGTCGAAGAGCTGGACGAGCAGCCGCAGGGGGCCGCTACAGTTCCCGCTTAGCAACTGACCCGCCGAAGACCACTGGCAGTCCTTTCTGCGAGGGCGGAAGACCAGTCGAGGTGAGATGAAGAAGGAACAGAAAGAACAGGTTGTCGACGAGCTGACCCAGCGGCTGAGGGCTGCTGACACGCTGCTCGTCGCCGACTATCGCGGGCTCACGATGCCGCAGATCGACGAGCTCCGCACGCGGCTGCTCGAGAGCGGCGCCCGCTTCACCGTCATCAAGAACACGCTTACCCGCCGCGCGGCCGAGGCGGCAGGGACCGAGGCGCTGCTCACGTTGCTCGACGGTCCGAGTGCGATCGCGTTCCTCGAAGCCGACGGCGACATGGTTGCGGCGGCGAAGGCGCTCGCCGACGCCGCGCGCGAGACGCGCGTGCTCGAGATTCGTGGCGGCATCATGCAGGGACGCGCCGTCACCGCGGCCGAGATCGAGACCCTCGCGAAGCTGCCGCCGGAGGACGTCTTGCGCGGACAGGTGCTCGGCGCGATCGTCGCGCCGGTCACCGCGCTCGCCGGCCTGCTCAACGCGCCTTTGCAGAACCTCGTCGGCCTCATCGATGCGCGCATCGAGCAGCTGGGCGGCGAGGAGCCCGAGTCCGAGCCTGAGCCCGAGTCCGCGGCCGAGCCTGAGCCAGTGGCAGAGGAGGCCCCGGTCGAGGAGGAGGTGGCCGAAGCCGCCCCCGAAGCGGACGCCGCGGAAGAAGAGCCGGCGACTGAAGAGACGACTACCGACGAAAGCACGGAGGAGGAGTAATGGCTGGTGTGGATTCGATCTTCGAGTCGCTCGGCAAGATGAGTGTCCTCGAGCTGGTCGAGCTGAAGAACAAGATCGAGGAGGAGTGGGGCATCACTGCCGCTGCTCCGGTGGCGGTCGCGGCGCCCGGCGCGCCTGCGGGCGACGACGTCGCGGTGGAGGAGAAGACGGCCTTCGACGTGGTGCTCTCCGAGGCGGGTGGCCAGAAGATCCAGGTGATCAAGGTCGTCCGCGCGGTCACCGGCCTCGGCCTCAAGGAGGCGAAGGACCTCGTCGACTCGGCCCCCAAGGCGGTCAAGGAGGGCGTCGCCCAGGAGGAGGCCGACCAGATCAAGGCGCAGCTCGAGGAAGCAGGCGCAACAGTAGAGGTGAAGTAGCGGCTCAACAGACGAAGGTGCCTGCCACCCGGAGCCAACCGAGGCCCCCGGGGTGGCAGGCACCGGTCTTTTTCATTCCGCTTGCCGAATCAGCGGCCCGGAGCTACAGTTTCAGCCGATACCGGCGACCGCCGCTGCTTCGGCTTGCGGTGAGGGGGGTTGTTCCGGTACCCTGGCGGGTTGCGCCTACGTTTGGCCGCTCGCAGTTCTGACGCCGATTTCTTGCCCGTTTTCGCACGCTTCAAGGGAGGCTGTTCTACTTGACCACGACGGTCGCTTCGCCCCGCGCTCGTACCACGTTCAGCCGGCTCGAGCACGTTCTCGACCTACCGAACCTCATCGACATCCAGAAGGCCTCGTTCCAGTGGTTCCTCGACGAGGGACTGCGGGAGACGATCGACGACATCTCGCCGATCGAGGACTACACCGGCTCGCTCGCCGTCGAATTCGGCGCGTACAAGTTCGGCGAGCCCCAGTTCTCGATCAAGGAGTGCCGCGAGAAGGATCTCAGCTACCAGGCACCGCTCTCGATGACCGTCCGCTTCGTGAACAAGGACACGGGCGAGATCCGGGAGCAGACCGTCTTCATGGGCGACTTCCCGATGATGACGGAGCACGGCACGTTCATCATCAACGGGACGGAGCGCGTGATCGTGACGCAGCTCGTCCGCTCGCCGGGCGCGTACCTGATGGAGCCGAAGGACCCGACGAAGCAGGTCTTCACGGCGAACCTGATGCCGAGCCGCGGCTCGTGGCTCGAGCTCGAGATCGACAAGAAGGGCATCGTCTACGCCCGCATCGACCGGAAGCGCAAGCTGCCGATCACGACGCTGCTGCGCGCGCTCCCGGCCGAAGATCCCTCGACCGGCTTCGCGCTCGACACCTCGACGAACGAGGCGATCCTCGCCCTCTTCGACAACTCCCACTACATCGTCAACACGCTCGACAAGGACCCCTCGACGCGCGAGGAGGAGGCCCTGATCGAGGTGTTCAAGAAGCAGCGCCCCGGCGAGCCGCCGACGCTCGACAACGCGCGGAACCTCCTGCGCGCGCTGTTCTTCGATCCCAAGCGCTACGACCTGACGAAGGTCGGCCGCTACAAGCTCAACCAGCGCCTCGGCGTCGAGGTTCCGGAGGATACGCGCGTCCTCACCACCGAGGACATCGTCGCGCTCGTGCGCAAGCTGCTCGAGTTGCCGGTCAAGATCGGCGTCCCCGAGGACTCGAAGGACTTCGCGGCCGAGGGGATGGCGCTCTCGCGGGCTCCGATCGTCAACGACCTCGACGAGTACGAGCACTTCGGCAACCGGCGCCTCCGCACGGTGGGCGAGCTGATCCAGGAGGCGTTCCGGGTCGGCTTGTACCGGATGGAGCGCGTCGTCCGCGAGCGGATGACGACGGAGGACGTCGACACGATCACGCCGCAGACGATCATCAACATCCGGCCGGTCGTCGCGGCGCTGAAGGAGTTCTTCGGCTCCTCGCAGCTCTCGCAGTTCATGGACCAGACGAACTCGCTCGCGGGCCTCACGCACCGACGCCGCCTCTCGGCGCTCGGCGCCGGCGGCCTCACGCGCGAACGGGCCCCGATCGAGGTGCGCGACGTCCACCCGACGCACTACGGCCGCATGTGCCCGATCGAGACGCCCGAGGGCCCGAACATCGGCCTGATCGGCTATCTCGCGTCGTACGCGACCGTCTCGGAGTTCGGCTTCGTCCAGACGCCGTACCGGAAGGCTGCGAACGGCAAGGTCAGCGACGAGATCGTCTACCTCGACGCAGTCGAGGAGTCGCGCTACGTGATCGCGCAGGCGAGCGCGCAGCTCGACAAGAACGGCAAGTTCGCCACCGACACGGTGCTCTGCCGCTCGTCGGAAGGCGAGGCCGTGATGGCGGCGGCCAAGGACGTCGACCTGATGGACGTCTCGCCGGCGCAGATCGTCTCGGTCTCGACGGCTCTCATCCCGTTCCTCGAGCACAACGACGCAAACCGCGCCCTCATGGGCGCGAACATGCAGCGGCAGGCGGTGCCGCTGCTCGTGCGGCAGGCGCCGCTCGTCGGTACCGGCCTCGAGTACCGCGCGGCCGTCGACTCCGGCGACGTCGTCGTCACGTCGCGGCCCGGCACGGTCGTCGACGTCGACGCCGAGCGGGTCGTGGTGGAGACGAAGGACGGGCGCGACGACTACACGCTGACGAAGTTCATGCGCTCGAACCAGGGCACGCTCATCCACCACAAGCCGATCGTGCGCCTGGGCGACAAGCTGAAGGCCGGCGACGTGCTCGCCGACGGCAGCTCGACCGACAACGGCGAGCTGGCGCTCGGCGCGAACCTCCTCATCGCGTTCATGCCGTTCGAGGGCTTCAACTTCGAGGACGCGATCGTCATCTCGGAGCGGATCGTCAAGGACGACATCCTCACCTCGATCCACATCCACGAGTACGAGATCGACGCCCGCTCGACGAAGCTCGGCGACGAGGAGATCACGCGCGACATCCCGAACCGCTCGGAGGAGTCGCTGTCGCAGCTCGACGAGCGCGGCGTCGTGCGCATCGGCGCCGAGGTCGGCGCGGGCGACCTCCTCGTCGGCAAGGTCACGCCGAAGGGCGAGACCGAGCTGACCGCCGAGGAGAAGCTGATCCGCGCGATCTTCAAGGAGAAGGCGCGCGAGGTCCGCGACACCAGCCTCAAGGTGCCGCACGGCGAGGGCGGCGTCGTGATCGACGTGAAGACGTTCTCGCGCGACGGGGGAGACGACCTCTCGCCGGGCGTGAACGAGCTCGTCCGCGTCTACGTCGCGACGAAGCGGAAGATCGCCGAGGGCGACAAGCTCGCGGGCCGTCACGGCAACAAGGGCGTTATCTCGAAGATCGTCCCCGAGGAGGACATGCCGTTCCTCCCGGACGGCCGCCCGGTCGACATCGTCCTCAACCCGCTCGGAGTGCCGAGCCGGATGAACATCGGCCAGGTGCTCGAGACGCACCTCGGCTGGGCCGCCGCGCACGGCGTCTTCGCCGAGAACGGATCCACGAACGGACAGCACGACGGCGAGGTCGACTGGCGCCATCGCCGTCAGGTGCTGAACGGCGGCAACCCGACGGCGGTCGCGTCGCCGGTGTTCGACGGCGCCAGCCCGATCGACGTCGACGAGGCGCTGATCGAGTGGACGAAGCAGAACCCCGACTCGCCGATCCAGTTCCTCGTCGACCCGAAGCGGCCCGAGGGACGGCGCTGCTCGGGGAAGACCGTGCTCTACAACGGCCGCAGCGGCGAGCCCTTCGAGCAGAAGGTCACCGTCGGCTACATGTACATCCTCAAGTTGCTCCACCTCGTGGACGACAAGATCCACGCGCGCAGCACCGGCCCGTACTCCCTCGTCACCCAGCAGCCGTTGGGCGGCAAGGCGCAGTTCGGCGGCCAGCGCTTCGGCGAGATGGAGGTGTGGGCGCTCGAGGCGTACGGCGCCGCATACACGCTGCAGGAGATGCTGACCATCAAGTCCGACGACACCGTCGGGCGCGTGAAGGCGTACGAGGCGATCGTCAAGGGCGAGAACATCGCCGAGCCGTCGATCCCCGAGTCCTTCAAGGTGCTCCTCAAGGAGATGCAGTCGCTCGCCCTCGACGTCCACGTCCTCTCGGACGAGGGCCGCGAGGTCGAGGTGCGGGAGGAGGAGGACGAGCTGCTCCGCGCGGCGGAGGAGCTCGGCATCGACCTCTCGCCGGGCTCGCTCCGCGCCGTGGGCCGCGAGCCGACCGCGGAAGAGCAGGAAGAGGGACAGGAACGCGTCGACCAGGACGGCGAGCTGACCTTGCCGGCCGACGAGGCGCTCGGCGATCTCGAGGACGTCGAGGTCTCCGACGAGCAGGAGGCCGAGGAGGAAGCCGACGCGGAGGTCGGCCCCCTCGGCGAGCCGGTCGTCGATCTCGAAATCGAAGACTGAACAGAAGAGCAGCCGACTAACGGCAGAGGAGAGACTTGATCGACATCAATGACTTCGACGCGATCCGGATCGGGCTCGCATCGAGCAAGCAGATCCGCGACTGGTCCTCCGGCGAGGTGACGAAGCCGGAGACGATCAACTACCGCACGCTCAAGCCGGAGCGGGACGGCCTGTTCTGCGAGCGCATCTTCGGGCCGACGCGCGACTGGGAGTGCTACTGCGGTAAGTACAAGCGCGTCCGCTACAAGGGCATCATCTGCGAGCGCTGCGGCGTCGAGGTGACGCGGCAGAAGGTGCGGCGCGAGCGGATGGGGCACATCGACCTCGCGGCGCCGGTCTCGCACATCTGGTTCTTCAAGGGCGTCCCGAGCCGGATCGGCTACCTCCTCGACATCGCGCCGCGCGAGCTCGAGAAGGTGCTGTACTTCGCCGCCTCGATCGTCACGGCCGTCGACACCGAGAAGCGGGCCTCCGACCTGAACGGGCTCGAGGACCAGGTGCGCGCGGAGGCCGAGCGGATCGACGTCGACCGCGACGAGGCGCTCGCCGCGCTCGAGGACCGGCTCGCCCGCCGCCGCGACTACTTCGCGAAGGGCAAGGAGCGGAACTTCGACGAGGACGACGACTTCTGGGGGCGCGGCCTCTCGACATGGGCCGAGGAGCAGGCGCTGCCGACCCTCGAGGACGCCCGCACGCTCGTCGGCGGCCTCTTCGTCGAGCTCGTCCCCAAGATCACCACGGAGGACTCGAAGAAGATCCGCGACCTCGTCCGCAACTCCGCGGTCCGCGACGACCGGCGGCTGACCCCGCGCGAGCTCGAGTTCGTCGCCGCGGCGGCGGAGCAGATCAAGGCAGCGATCGCTCCCCTCGAAAAGGAGGCCGACAAGGCGAGCGGTTCCAAGAAGGGCGCGGTCACGAAGCACATCCACCGCATCGTGGAGGGGCTTCTCACCGGCGGTGAGCTGAACGAGGAGGACACCGCGCTCGTCCAGGGCGTCGACCAGAAGAACCTCGAGAAGGCGCGCCAGCTCGGCAACGGCCTCCTGGCGGAGGTGCTCGAGGGCATCGAGGCCGAGACCGACGTGCGTGAGCTGGCGAACGACCTCTGCCTGCGCACCGACGGCCGGATCCAGAAGGAAGACCTCGATGCGATCGTCCAGTGGGCGCTCAAGGTCCGCGAGATGTACCTCGACATAGAGTCGCGCCGCGAGGACGCACGCGAGGCCGCCGTCGACGCCGTGAATCGGCTCGAGGAGACGTGGCGGATCTTCCGCGAGCTCGAGCCGAAGATGATCGTCAACGACGAGCAGATCTTCCGCGAGCTCAAGGACCGCTTCGGCTCGCCGTACGGGTTCGGCGTCTACTTCAGCGGCGGCATGGGGGCGGAGGCGATCCGCGACCTGCTCAAGGACCTCGACCTCGATGCCGAGGCCGCGATGCTGCGCGAGACCATCCGCACCGCGAAGGGCCAGAAGCAGCAGCGGGCGATCAAGCGGCTCAAGGTCGTCAACGCCTTCATCACGAGCGAGAACCGGCCCGAGTGGATGATCCTCGAGGCCGTCCCGGTGATCCCGCCGGAGCTACGCCCGATGGTGCAGCTCGACGGCGGCCGCTTCGCCACGTCGGACCTCAACGACCTCTACCGCCGCGTCATCAACCGGAACAACCGCCTCAAGCGGCTGCTCGACCTCGGCGCGCCGGAGATCATCGTCAACAACGAGAAGCGGATGCTGCAGGAGGCCGTCGACGCCCTGTTCGACAACGGCCGCCGCGGCCGCGCCGTGACCGGCCCGGGCAACCGGCCGCTCAAGTCGCTGTCCGACATGCTCAAGGGCAAGCAGGGCCGCTTCCGCCAGAACCTGCTCGGCAAGCGCGTCGACTACTCCGGCCGCTCGGTCATCGTGTCCGGCCCGCACCTGCGCCTGTACCAGTGCGGCCTGCCGAAGCTCATGGCGCTCGAGCTCTTCAAGCCGTTCATCATGAGCCGGCTCGTCGAGCGGAAGATCGTCCAGAACATCAAGGCGGCGAAGCGGCACGTCGACCAGATGCATGCCGAGGTGTGGGACATCCTCGAGGAGGTCATCCAGGAGCACCCGGTGCTGCTCAACCGCGCCCCGACGCTGCACAGGCTCGGCATCCAGGCGTTCGAGCCGACGCTCGTGGAGGGCAAGGCGATCCAGGTGCACCCGCTTGTCTGCCACGCCTTCAACGCGGACTTCGACGGCGACCAGATGGCGGTGCACGTGCCGCTGTCGTCGGAGGCGCAGGCCGAGGCGCGGATCTTGATGCTGTCGGCGAACAACATCCTCTCGCCGGCGAACGGGCTTGCCCTCGCGACGCCGACGCAGGACATGGTGCTCGGCGCTTACTACCTCACGTACTCGGACAAGGACCTCGACAGCGTCGCAATCGAGAAGCTCAACCCGCGGCCGGCCCGTTTCCGCACCGAGGAGGAGGTCGAGTTCGCGATCGAGGCGAAGCAGGTCGGGCTCCAGCAGCCCATCGAGTACCTGTGGAAGGACGAGCTCGTCATCACGACGGCGGGCCGCGTCATCTTCAACGCCGAGGTCGACCGCGCGCTGCACGACGCTACGGCGCGCAACGGCGAGCAGGGCCCGTACCACGAGTACATCAACCGGACGCTCTCGAAGAAGGAGCTCGGCGACTTCATCTCGACACTCGTCGACGAGCACGGCGCCCACGTCGTGGCCTACGTCCTGGACACGATCAAGGACCTCGGCTTCCGCTACGGCACGCTCGCCGGCGTGACGATCTCAAAGAACGACATCGTCATCCCGCCGAACAAGGAGCAGATCCTCGCCGGCTACGAGGAGCGCGTCTCGCGCGTCGAGGACGCGTACGACCAGGGGCTCATCACCGAGTCGGAACGGCACGAGCAGATCACGTCGATCTGGACGGAGGCGACCGACGACGTCGCCAACGCGATGGTCGACAACCTCAACGAGCTGAACCCGATCTACATGATGGCCAACTCCGGCGCCCGCGGCTCGTTCGCGCAGCTGCGCCAGCTCGCCGGCATGCGCGGCCTGATGGCGAATCCGAAGGGCGAGATCATCGAGCGGCCGATCAAGGCGAACTTCATGGAGGGCCTGTCGGTGCTCGAGTACTTCATCTCGACCCACGGCGCCCGCAAGGGCCTCGCCGACACCGCGCTGCGCACCGCCGACTCGGGCTACCTGACCCGCCGGCTCGTCGACGTCTCGCAGGACGTGATCATCCGCGAGGAGAACTGCAAGACGAAGGAGTTCGTCGAGCTGCCGCTCTTCCTGCCGGACGGCCTGAACAAGTCCGTCGCGGGCCGGATCGTGGCGGAGGACGTCCACAAGCCGCTCGCGTCCGGCAGGCCGGGCAAGACGGTCGTCGCCCACGAGGGCGAAGAGGTCACGATGCCCCGGCTGCGGGAGATCGTCGAGGAGCTCGGCGAGGTCGCCGAGGACTTCTCGATCCCGATCCGGTCGGTGCTGAAGTGCAAGGCCGAGACCGGCGTGTGTCGCATGTGCTACGGCACGTTCCTCGCCACCGGCGAGTTGTCGGAGATCGGCGACGCGGTCGGGATCATCGCCGCCCAGTCGATCGGCGAGCCGGGCACCCAGCTGACGATGCGGACCTTCCACACGGGCGGCATCGCCGGTGCCGACATCACGCACG
>VAXA01000082.1 GCA_005883365.1 Actinomycetota bacterium | reverse complement strand
CGTGCTCGTGGCTGTGCTTCTCATCTTCGGGCCGCCGCTCGAGCAGCTCGTCGCGTCGCACGCCGGCGCCGCCTCCGGCGCGATCGGGTGGATCTGGTGGATCGCCGAATGGCCGATCCTTCTCGGGGGCCTCATGTTCGCGTTCTCGACGCTCCTCTACCTCGGACCTGACGTCGCCCATCCGCGCTGGCACTTCGTCACTCCCGGCTCGCTCTTCGCGACGGCTGTGTGGCTCGCCGCCTCGGGCGGGTTCGCGTTCTACACGTCGAGCTTCGGCTCCTACAACAAGACGTGGGGAACGCTCGCCGCGGTGATCGTGATGTTGACCTGGCTGTGGCTCGCAGCGATCGCGTTGCTGCTGGGCGCCGAGCTCAATGCCGAGGCGGAGCGGAGACGGGAGCAGCTGGCGGGCCGCCCGGTCGAGCGCGAGCTGCAGCTGCCTTCGCGCGCGGGCTGAACACTCCGCCGGCCTGCTCGTCGGCGAGGAAGCGCAGCAGGTAGGCGGTGAAGGTTCCGAAGAAGACGATGGCCTCCTCGGCGGCCATCGTCACGCCGGCAATCTGCTGGTCGGCGAGGGCGCTCGGACCCCAGGTGCGCGGCGCGTGGACGTAGAAGGGATAGATCGCGCGCGGGATCAGCGCGAGCAGCAGGCCGAGCGGCGACGCGAGCACGAAAGCGGCGAAGAGGTAGGCGGCCTTTGCGCCCGCCGAGCTTCGCCCATGCACCACTGGCCACCAGACGCAGACGCCGGCGGCGAGATAGGTGAGGTGCTCGACGTGGAGGAGCGAGTGCGGGTGGCGGAGCGCCGTGTCGTAGATCCACGGCAGGTGCCACGTGTAGTAGACGGCGAGCCACAGCGGCAGCGCGACGAGCGGCCGGAAGAAGGGGAACCCGGCGACCCGTTCGGCGAGCAGGGACGGGACGGCGAGCACGAGCAACACCGGCGCCCATTCCGCGAGGACGACGTTCTGCAGCAGGTGCGCCCAGAGGAACGTGTGGTTCGCGAGCGGCTCCAGCTCGGTGACGAAGGCGGCGAAAACGAGGACGACTCCGAGTGCCCCTGCGGCCAGGCGTGGGCGCGAGATCCGGCCGCCGCGAGCACCGAGCGCGAGCCCGACCGCGAGCACCGGCGCGAGCCCGATCGCCTCCGCCGAGGGATGCACGGGCGACACGCTAACCGCGCCGGGTACGAATAGTCGAGCCACTCGGGCCGCTCGAAGCCGCCGTACTCCTGGATCCCGCCATAGATCGTCTGCACGATCCGCGTACGGTGCACCGTGAGCTTGCACGTGCCGTACGGGAGCATGTCGCGGCGCTTCTTCTGGCTGTACTTCGAGTAAGCGTTCACCATCGACTTGCGCAGGCAAGTGTCCGGCAACTCGAGCGTCTCGAGCCAAAATCGCTCGATCTGAACCTGCCCTGGTCGATGGTCGGCGAAGAGATGGCAGGCGGCAGCGAAGTGTTCTCGTGCGAGCCGTGACTTCCGCGCGTTCTCGGCTGTACCTCGCAGTTGGCGCCCGTGGAGGGCATTCTCGGCCTCCAGCCGGGCACGCTGTTCAGCGGTCAGGGGGAGGTCGCGCACCCACAGGCTGACCGACGATTTCGAGACGCTCAGCCGCCGGGTGATTTCCCGCACCGACAGACCTTCAACCTGCCTGAGCCTTCCGGCCTCTGTGCGCTCTGCTGTCTTCATTTCAGACAACAGAATAGAGGTCGGGTTGGATGGAGAGCGGGCGGGGGGAGTCGAACCCCCGATTAGAGGATGGAAGCCTCTCGTGATACCGCTTCACCACGCCCGCGCGGGGAAGCGCCAGCGTAGCGAGCTACTGCGGCGGGCCGCTCGTCGGGGTGATGCTGCCGGTCTGGGCGGTGTGCGTGGCATCCGTCCACTCGATCGGGACCGCCGTTCCGGGCACGAGCGAGAGGAGGACATGGCGGATGTCCGAGCTCGACGAGATCGCCGTGCCGCTCAGCGAGGTGATGACGTCACCGGCGACGAGCCCCGCAGCGTCGGCCGCCTTTCCGGGAAAGACCTGCGAGATCGCGGCGCCGGTCGAGGTGTCCGTGAGGACGACGCCGAGGAAGGCTGTCGGCCCGACGTGGACGGTCGCGCTCGACTTGCCCTTCTCGATGGCGCGCGCGTAGATGAGCGCTTGCCTGATCGGGATCGCGAAGCCTCGGTGGACGCCCGAGGTCGAACCCGCGGTCACCATGCCGATCGCACGGTTTCGTGCGTCCTCGAGCGGCCCGCCGGAGTAGCCCGGGACGACGGGCGCGTTCGTCGCGATCACGTTCGTCAGCGTCTCCGAGTCGCCGCTCTCGTCCTTCGCGACGATCTGGCGGTGGAGGGCGATGACCCGGCCGCGCGCCGCCTTCGGCGCTCCGCCGAGGCCCTGGGCGTTCCCTCGTGCAACCACCGGCTGCCCTACCCGCATCCGCACCGAGCCACCGAGCCTGATCGTCTGGAGCTTCGACGCGCTGGCCATCTGCAGCACGGCGACGTCACGGGAGACGGAGTAGCCGACGACGGTGGCGCCGTAGGTCCGGTGGGTCGTCACGTCGACGACCTTGAACTTCGTTGCGCCGCGGATCACGTGGTTGTTCGTCAGGACCTCGCCCGAGTGGGACAGGATCATCCCGGTGCCCGCCGCGATGCCGTTCTGGAAGCCGAGGGTGGTGTAGATGTCGACGATGCCGACGTTCGGGGTCGCCTGCGGCGCGCTACGCGTAGTGTGCCCGGCTGCGCCGGCCGGAGAGGCGGCTACGGCCGACGCGAGCGTCGCCAGGACGGCGAGCAGGAGGCGTCGCGTCAGGCCGGGCACGGTAGGCATCAGAGCAGGCATCGATGAGCCACATCTAAGCGATGTGAAAGACCAATGTAAGCGTCGTTCGGCGAATTCGCGGCAGACCTTTAACCGCGCCGCCGGGACGCAGTAGCGTCCGCCACATGGACGAGAACCGGCCGCAGGAGGAGGAGACGCCGAAGGAGCGCGCCGACCGCGAACTGATCTAGCTGCTGAACGAGCTACGCGTCGTCCTCCCCGGTGTCACCGTCCTCCTCGCGTTTCTCCTCGCGGTCCCGTTCGCGAACGGGTGGACGCGCGTCACCGAGTTCCAGCGCGACGTCTTCGTCGTCGCCTTCCTCGCGACCGCCGTCTCGGTCGCGATCCTCACCGCGCCGAGCTCGTACCACCGGCTCCGCTTTCGGCAGGGCAACAAGGAGCACCTGGTCAGGGTGGGCAACCGCCTGACCATCGCTGGGATCGCCGCGTCGGCCGTCTCGCTCGAGGCGGTCGTGCTGCTCGTGATGGACGCCGTGCTCTCGCTGGCAGCCGCGATCGCAGCCGCGGTCGCGCTGTTCGCGGTCATCGCGTCGCTCTGGTACGGGCTCGCGCTCTGGGCCGTGCTCAGAGATCGATCCGCTCGATGACGACATCCTCGCGCGGGCGGTCGCTTCCCTGCGTCTCCACCTGCGAGATCGCGTCGACGGCGTCCATTCCGCCGGTGACGCGGCCGAAGACGGTGTGCTTGCCGTCGAGCCACGGGCAAGCCTCCGCCGTGACGATGAAGAACTGGCTGCCGTTCGTGTTCGGGCCCGCGTTGGCCATCGCGAGCGCGCCGCGCACGACCGGCTGCTCGTTGACCTCGTCCTCGAAGGTGTAGCCGGGCCCGCCCGAGCCCGTCCCGGTCGGATCGCCGCCCTGGATCATGAAGTCCGGGATGACGCGGTGGAAGATGACACCGTCGTAGAACCCGTTCGCGGCGAGCGTCCGGAAGTTCTCGACCGTCTTCGGCGCGTCGCCGTCGAACAGCTCGAGCTCGATCGCGCCGTGGTTCGTGTGCAGGGTCGCGACGCTCATTGCCCCGGGACGCTATCTGCGAGTGGCTCGAGCGCGCCGGCCGTAGGCTCGAGCGATCCGTCGGCCAGCCCCTCGACGACCTCGCGCAGGAGCCTGCGCGCGGCGTCGACGTCGGCCACCGAGAGGACGGTCGAGACCCCGGCCAGGTGCTCGCCGCGGTCTTCGTCCCAGAGCTCGAGGACAACCGTGTCCAGCTCGCGGCGCGGGATGTAGGAGTCCTCGGCGAGGCCGACGCGAACCGCGACGACGCGGCCGTCGGGCAGCGTCGCCTCCTCCTCGAGCGGTTCGCCGCGGAGGGACATGGTGTGGCATTCTGCCGAAGTGGGCCGGGTCGAGACCACGGAAGGGGTAGGTCCCCCTGCCCGCGAATTTGCGCCGAACGGCCCATGGCGGTTCTCCACGATTGCCGCAACCGTGTCGGCGTGACTGCCGCGAGAACAGTTCGCCTCGGCATCGCGATCGCCGTGTTCGTGGCGACTGGGCTCCTTGCCGCGACTGCGTTTGCGACCGCTAGCTCGGAGAGAAGCATGCAAACGCTGAACCGCCAGATTCTGGCGGCCGTGAACACGTTCCGCGTCGCCCACGGTCTCGTCCCGCTGCGCGAATCGACGTCGCTCGACAGGTCGGCGCGCCAGCACTCGCTCGAGATGGGCAAGCTCGGCTACTTCGGCCATTCCTCGGCCGATGGCACCATCTTCTGGCGGCGGATCAAGCACTACTACGGCGCGGGGAACTACGGGTACTGGTCGGTCGGCGAGAACCTCCTCTGGAGCGCACCGACCGTGAGTGCCGGGGGCGCGATGAAGATGTGGATCGCGAGCCCTGAGCACCTCCGGAACCTCATGTCGCGGCAGTGGCGCCAGATCGGCGTCTCAGCCGTGCACGTCGTGGGCGCGCCAGGTGTCTTTCACGGGCTGCGCGCCACGATCATCACGACCGACTTCGGCGTCCGGCGCTAGCGGCCGCGGTCCTCGGGCGCACGGCGCTGTAGCGCGTACAGCGCGGCGGCGGCGGGGCCAAGCGGCAGCCAGAGGTTGAAGACGCGGTAGCAGAAGACGGCGAGCACGGCGGC
>VAXA01000304.1 GCA_005883365.1 Actinomycetota bacterium | reverse complement strand
GAACGTCGACGCGAGCCTCGTCACCGGCATCTCGGTCGTCGTCTCGTAGGAAGGGTCTCCGTACCGGCCGTAACGGGCGGGGCGCCGGTCTCGGCGCCCCGCTCCGATCCGGTCGGGAGGTGATGAGGCGTGAAGCGGCTGACCAACACCTTCGGTATCGCGCTGACCGCAGCGCTCCTGTCGGTTGGCGTCGCTTCCGCTGCGAGCCTCGGCCTCAGCACGGGAAAGCTCGGGGCAGGCAGCGCAACGGTCAGCGGTTGCACGTCGTCGTCGCTCACGGCGACCCGGAACGTCGACAACAGCGGCAACGTGACCCAGATCGACGTGACAAGCGTCCCGCAGGCGTGCGCGGGCGAGACGCTCGCGGTCACCCTGCAGAACAGCTCGCACACGAGCCTCGGCGCCGCCACCACCGTCGTCGGCACGTGCAGCGGTGGCTGCACCGTCACCGTCACGGGCTTCGGCAGCGTCTCCGCTGCAAACGTCACCTACTACGCCCTCTCGCTCACCCAGTAAGCCGATGCGCCGCTCTCTGTTCATCTCTCGGCGCCTCGTCATCGCGATCGGCGTTGCGACGGGCGCATCGATCGGCGTGGCCTATGCGGCGAGCCTAGGACTCAGCTCGAACCAGCTCCACGCCTGGAGCCAGACACTGACGAAGGCCACGTGCAACCAGACGTCAACGACCGGCGACGACACCTTCGCCCAGCAGGCGCTCCCGGCCAGCACTGCAGGCGGGACGGCGACGACGCTCACGATCAAGCCCACCGCCGGCTCGCAGGACTATGCCTTCATTCGCTTCGACCTCAGCGGCTGCAGCCTTCCCACCACGGCAGGCGCCGACAGCGCAGTGCTGAGCGTGCGGGTGACCACGGCCGGCAGCGACACGATCTCCGTCTTTCCCGTCACCTCGAGCTGGAGCTCGTCCACCCTGACGTGGAACGGCGTCAGCGCCCTCACGATCGGCTCGACGGCGACGGGGACCTTCTCGGCGTCGACGACCGGGGCGAAGACCGTGACGGTGACGGCGGACGTAGACACCGCGATCAAGGCCGGCGCCCTCTGGGGCTGGGAGCTGCGCGCCACGAGCGGCACCGCCACGGTCGCGATCGGCGCAGCGGAGAACGGGACCGCCGCGAACCGGCCCTCGATGACCCTCAACGATGAGAAATAGCGTCGCGATCCCGTCCTACGACGCGGCCCCTCGGCCGCGGCTGCCGCACGCGAAGGCCATCGGCCTCATCGCCGCGCAGCTGGCGTTCGTCGCGGCTCTGCTCTGGTTCTGCCTTCCGCAGAGCTTCGGGGGCCGGGCCGGCTGGGTCCTCGTGAGCGGCACGAGTATGCTGCCACGCCTCCATACCGGTGATCTCGTCCTCGTCGAGCACCAGCCGAGCTATCACGTCGGCGAAGTCATCGCGTACCGCGTGCCGAAGGGACAGGTGGGTGCCGGGCACGTCGTCATCCACCGGATCATCGGCGGCAGCGGCAGCACCGGCTGGAGGATGAAGGGGGACAACCGCACCGCGCCGGATCTCTGGTATCCGACGAACCGGGACGTCCTCGGCGCCAAGCTCCTGCGCATCCGGGACGCGTGGCTCGTGCTCCGCTTCCTGCACACGCCGCTCTTCCTCGGCCTGCTGGCCGGCTTCGGCGTCTTCTTCTGGATCGCCCTCGCCGGGGCCGAGGAATCCGACCGCGAGGCAGCAGAGGAGACGCGCTGAGATGAGCGCAGCTGCAGAACTTCTCGTGCTCGAGCGCCGGGCCTCCCTCGAGCGGCTGCGAGCCTCCGCCTCCCGCCTCGCCGCGCACCCGGCGGTCGCGCTCGGCATTGCCTGCGTCGGTCTCGTCGCTACGTTCGCCGGGATGCTCGCATCGGGCCGGTCCGGGCCGATCGGGACGATCATGTTCGTGCCTTGGGTGGCGCTCCTTGCGGCCCGGCTCGGCCCCACCGCAGGCGGGCTCGCCGGGGTCGCGGCGACGGGTCTATACCTGACGGCAGCGGAGGTGGTGGGACTTCCAGACGACCCAGCGGCGCTGGCGCTACGCCTCGCTCCGCTCGTCGGGGTCGGCGTCGTCGCCGGTCTGTCCTCGCGGCGCATCTCGTCCGACGCACTCGAGCTCCAGGCGACGAACGCTCTGCAGCGGGCGTTGCTCGACGCGACAGCCGACGGCATCTGCTTCACCGATGCCGCCGGTCGACTGGTGTTCGCGAACGCGCCGCTGCAACGCAGCGCAATCGAGCTCGGCCTTCCGCCATACGGCTCGGTGACGGACCGCCTGCTCACGCTCGCGGACCGGACGACGGAGCCGGGCCGTTTTCGCGAGCGAATGCAGGAACTCGCCAGCGGTCACGCGGCGAGCGAGGACGAGTTCGAGCTGACCGAGAGCGGCCGGGTCTTTTGCGGCTCCACCGCCCCGGTGCAACGTGCTGACGGGACACTCGTCGGACGGATCTGGGCGCTTCGCGAGGTGACGGCGGACCGTCGGCTCGAGCGGCTGCGTGACGCGTTCGTGGCCGCGGTTTCGCACGAGCTCCGGACGCCGCTCACGTCGCTCTCCGGCTTTCTCGAGCTCCTCGGCGACGAGGAAGACAGCCTCGCGCTGACCGGTCGGACATATCTGAACGCCGCGCGCCGCGGCACGGCGCGCCTGCAGCGCATCGTCGAGGACCTGCTCCTCGTCGCGCAGATCGAGGCGGAGCTCCTCGAACTCCGCACCGAGCCGATCGACCTGATGGAGCTTGCGGCCGCGGCTGTCGAGCTGGCCCGGCCTGCAGCGGACGAGAAACGAATCGCCGTCACCCTCGATATCGAAGGCCCGCTCGCGCTCGAGGCGGACTCTGTCCGGCTCGGACAGGTACTCGACAACCTTCTCTCCAACGCGATCAAGTTCACGCCAACCGGCGGCGCGGTCGTCCTCTCGGCAAGCAGCCGGGACGGGCGCCGGTGCATCGAGATCACCGACAACGGGAGCGGCATACCGCACGACGAGCTCGGCCAGGTCTTCTCCCGCTTCTACCGTGGCTCGAGCGCAACCCGTCGCGCGCTCCCCGGAACCGGCCTCGGACTTGTGATCGCGCGGGCAATCGTCGAAGGCCACAGCGGCACGATTTCCGTCGACAGCCGGGAGGGCGAGGGAACGAAAGTGACCGTGGCGCTCCCCCTTCGTCAGCCCGACGGCGGCACGTACCGGTAGCCGAAGCCGCGCACCGTCTCGATCGGCTCGAAGCCTTCCGCTGCCTGGCCGAGCTTCTTCCGCAAGTAGGAGACGTAGAGCTTCACCTGGTCGCGCGAGACCCCCGCCTGGTGCCCCCAGCAGTGCTCGATCAGCTGTTCGGCCGAGAGCACCTGGCCCGGATGCCGTGTGAAAGCGTCGAGGAGCCGGAACTCCAGCGGTGTGAGGCTCACCGGCAGGCCCCGGCAGATCACCAGCCGTCTCCCGTAGTCGATCGAGATCGCACCGTCGTCGTAGTGCTCGAGGTGCGTCGGCTCCGGGGTGCGCCGCAGAAGCGCCTCGATCCGCGCGAGCAGCTCCTGGCGGCCGAACGGCTTCACGACGTAGTCGTCGGCGCCGGCCCGGAAACCGCGCACCTTGTCGATCTCGCCACTCCGCGCGGTGAGCAGGATCACCGGCACGTCGCTCAGGTCTCGCAGGCGCTCGAGCGTCTCGAAGCCGTCGAGCTCGGGCATCGAGAGATCGAGGACGACGATGTCCGTCGGATTCTCGTGGAAGACCCGAAGCGCCAGCCGGCCGTCCTGGGCTGTTTCGACGGCGTAGCCAGCCCCTCGGAGGAGCTCCTCGAGCAGCAGACGGATGTCGTCGTCGTCGTCCACGACGAGCACCCGCCGCGGGGGCCCCGCCGCCATCGTGTTCAGTATGAGCCACGCTCCGGCCGATGAGAAGACCGTGAAGCGCCTCGCAACCGTCCCCGCACTCGCTGCCGCTCTGGCCGTTCTGCTCCTGACCTGCGCTTCGGCGCAGGCGCTGCGCCTGCCCGCGGCGCCGCGTTGCCCAGTCTTTCCGGCGAACAATCCGTGGAACCAACGCGTCGACAAGCTTCCTGTATCGGCAGATTCCGCCGAGTTGATCGCTTCGATAGGCGTAGATGCTCCCGTCCACGCAGACTTCGGCTCCGGCACGTGGGACGGCGGGCCGATCGGGATCCCGTTCGACGTCGTCACGCGGACGACGCCGCGCTCCCGCGTCCCGTTCGAATACGCCGACGAGTCCGACCGGCTGCGCTACCCGATCCCGCGGCACGTCCACATCGAGGGAGGCCCGCACGCGACCGGCGACCGGCACGCGATCCTGGTAGACAAGAGCGCCTGCAAGCTCTACGAGCTCTACGACCTCCGCGCCACGGCGCACGGCTGGGCGGCCGGCTCAGGCGCTGTCTGGAGCCTCCGCTCGAATCACCTCCGGCCGGCCGGCTGGACGTCGGCAGACGCAGCCGGGCTGCCGATCTTCCCCGGCCTCGCGCGCTGGGACGAGGTCTCGCGCGGCGTGATCGACCA
>VAXA01000083.1 GCA_005883365.1 Actinomycetota bacterium | reverse complement strand
AGGTTCCTGCCTGGCCGCCGGGCGCCTCGCGCTCGATCACGATCGTCCTGAGCCCCTCCGACGCGGCGTACACGGCGGCTGCCAGGCCGGCGGGCCCCGCACCGACGATCGCGGTGTCGTACTCCGCGGCGGCCGGCTCGGTCGGGATGTCGAGGAGCTCTGCCACCCGGCGAAGCTGCGGTCGCATGGCCGTCTTGCCGTTCACCACACGTACGGCAGGGAGGTCTTCCTCGGCGGGCAGCGCGCCCGTCCACTGCGCGACATCGGCGGGCACGTCCGGCTGGAGCCACCTGAACCGAACCTGGTTGCGGTCGAGGAAACGCCGAAGCTCCGCGCAGGCGGCGTCCGCCCGGCTGCCGAGGACGATCGCGCGGAGCTCGGTCGGTGCCGCCGAGCGCGCCTGCAGGCCTTTGGGCCCGCCGAGCCGGTGGAACGCGAGCTGTCCGACCCGCTCCCCGACCTCGGGCGCGGCGGCGGCAAGCGCGTGGTAGTCCTGCAACTCGATCTTGAATACCCGCGACGTCTCCGCTGCGCGGAACCCACCGGGGTAGATCATCCCGAACGCCATCGCCATCTCCGCGAAAACATCACCGGGCGTTCGTTCGCCGATCACGCTCTCCACGCCGTCGACACGCCTGATTACTTCGATCCGACCCTCGAGAAGGCCGAACAGCGCCCGCGCGTCACCCTCGTTGACCGCGGACTCGCCGGGCGCGAGAGTGATGTCCGCGACGACGCCAGCAAGCCGCTCGCGTTCGGACCGATCGAGGTCCGCGAAGACCGTGATCCGAGCGATCTCCTCCGCCGTCACCATTAGATGCCCCAGCTCAACAGAGAGTCACGCTAGCTGCAGGCGTTCACTAACCACAGGACCGCTCGTGCGTCCGTAACAGCAATGCGGGTTCGGGTGCTCGTCCTGCTCGTCACCGCCTCCTTCGCGGTGACCGGGTCCGCGTCTGCTCGCCCTGCCGGTCTGCACGGCGCCCACCCCTGTGCCGGCGTCAGCGGGTTCACCTGCGCCACGCTCGACGTTCCGCTCGATCGTGCGAATCTCGCACGGGGGACGCTGCATCTGCAGGTCGGCATGGGCGACAACGTGAACGCGCCCCACGGCGTGCTGCTCGTGCTCTCGGGTGGACCGGGGCAGCCCGGCCTCCCCCTCCTCGGCGGCTTCCTCTCCCGCGCACTCTCGGCCGAGCGGAGCCAGTACCGCGTCGTGGTCTTCGACCAGCGTGGAACGGGCGCCGGCGCGCTCGACTGCAAGGCGATGCAGTATGAGATGGGGAGCTCGGACCTCACGCCGCCGAGCGCCCGCGCCGTTCGTGCCTGCGCCCGCAAGCTGGGGGCACGCCGTGCGTTCTTCGGCACCGACGACGTCGTCGGCGACATGGACGACCTGCGCCGGGCGCTCGGAGTCGATACGTGGTCGCTCGACGGCATCTCGTACGGCACGTACACCGGAGAGCGCTACGCACTGGCGCATCCGTCACACGTCGCGAAGCTCGTGCTCGACTCGGTCGTGCCGCAGGTGGGGGAGATCGACCTTGGAGTCGCGGAGTTCGCGGCAGTGCGGCGCGTGCTCGGCTCCGTGTGTGGCGCGGGCTGCGTCGCCGACCTCGCGGCCGTTGTGCGGCGCGATCGTCTCGGGCCGAAGTTGTTCGACGCGCTGACGTTCGACAGCATCGCCGACCCCACGTTTCGCACGTTCTGGAACGTGCCGGCTGCGCTGCACGGCGCGCGCCGCGGCAACCGGAAGGAGCTGGACAGGTTCCTCGCCGCAGCTTCGGCCTACCAGCGGGACACGCCTGCCGCCGCCCTCGATCAGGGGCTGCACGCGAGCGCGCTCTGCGCAGACTGGCGGTACCCCTGGGGCAACTCGGCCGCGCCGCTTGCCGGGCGGGCCGCGAAGCTCCGAGCCGCCGTCGCGCGGATCCCCGCGGCCCAGCTCTACCCGTTCGACCCCCGAACAGCCTCGGGCAACGGCTTCGTCCGGCAGTGCCTGCCGTGGACGCCGACCGCGCCCACGCCGCTGCCGCACGGCAAGCTGCGTGTGCGGACGCTGCTGGTCAACGGCGACCACGATCTGTCGACGCCGCTCGCCTGGGCGCGCCGGCAACTCGCGCTGACGCCGCGCGGGAAGCTCGTCGTCGTCCCGGGCGCCGGTCACTCGGTGCAGTCGCGCGCCTTGAGCAACGTAGGCCGCCGGGCCGTCGCGCGTTTCCTGCTCGGCTCGTAAGGGGCGGTTCCCTCGTTCGGGTGAGAGGAGAGCCGGCGCCGCCGGCGGAACTGTCTGCATGTCTGTGCGAGGACACGGGACACTGGTCGCGGTTGGGTTCCCGGCCGCGGCCTTGCTTGCCGTGGGACTCTGGTCAGACCTACACAGCGCGGGGCTCGACATCGGCATTGCGGCGGCCGTCGTCCTCGTCGCGCTGACCGCGCTCGCGAAGAAGATCGATCTCGTCGTCGCTCCGCGGACGAGCGTCTCCCTCGCCGGCCCGTTCCTCGTCGCCGCGGCGCTCGTCGGTGGGCCGCTGCTCGGCGTCTGCGCGGGCGCGGCGACGCAGGTGTTCACGACGAGCGACGTCTGGCGAAAGCGCTCCAGCTACGCCGGCGCCGGCGCGGTGCAGGGGTTCGTCGTCGGCCTGGTCGGCGAGCAGCTCGCGCAGCGCGGAACGTCCGGCGCCGTCGCGTCAGCGACCGTGGGGTTGCTCACCGGACTCGCGCTGAACGCGGCCTCGATCGTTCTCGTCGCTCTCGACCGTGATATCAAGCTCCGCGCCGAGCTCCTCGCTTCGTGGCGCGCGATCCTCACGAGCTGGCTCCTTCCGGCGCCGCTGCTCGTCGCGTTCCTCTACCTCTTCCACACGGCGTCGGCGCTCGCGCTGGCGTTCGCCGCCGGCGTGCTGCTCGTGCTCGCCGAGGGGAACCGGTTCCGCCGCCGCCTCGAGCGCAGCCTTGCGGAGGAACGCTCGCGGGCACGGGTGGACGCCCTGACCAATGCGTCGAATCGCTACGCGCTCGCTGAGGCGCTCACCGCCGAGCAGGCGCGAATCAGGCGCGGCGGGCGACCGGCCGCGCTCTGCTTCCTCGACCTCGACCGGTTCAAGAGGGTCAACGACTCGTACGGCTACGCCGCCGGGGACGCGCTGCTCGTGGACGTCTACCAGCGGCTGCGCGGCGAGCTGCGCGCCAGCGACCTCGTCTTCCGCTGGGGCGGCGAGGAGTTCGTCGTGCTCGCCCCGCACGTCGAGCGCCCTGAGGTCCGCGACTTCGCCGAGCGTCTCCGGCTCCTCATCGCCACCCGGCCGTTCTCGATCGACGGGCGTCCCCGCACGATCACCGGCTCGGTCGGAGCCGTGCTCCTCGACGAAGGGCGCCCCGGCGAGGCCGCCCTCGAGGAGGCGAGCCGGCTCGTACGCAAGGCCAAGGTGACCCGTAACAGCGCGGTGGTCGACAACACTCTGGACGGCGCTGCGAAAGCCCAGCTCTCGCGGGCCCTCTAACGGCCGGAGCGGGCGAGGCGGCGCCGCGAGACCGTGTCCAGGGTCACGGCGGCCAGGAGGATGCTCGCCGTCACGATGTCCTTGACCGCGTCGCTGTAGCCGACGAGGTCGATCCCATTCTGGATCGTCTGCGTGATCAACGCGCCGAGGAGGGCGGCCTTGACGAAGCCGCGGCCGCCGAAGAGCGAGGTTCCTCCGATGACGGCGGCGGCGATCGCGTCGAGGAGGATCGTCCCCGAGCCGGCGGTGAGGTCTACGGACTCCAGGAACGAGGCGGCGACGATGCCTCCGACGGCGGCCATCACGCCGGAGATCATGAACACGGTGACGCGAATGAAGGGGACGTTGATCCCCGCGCGCCGGGCAGCCTCGGCATTCCCGCCGACCGCGTAGACGTGACGGCCGAACGTCGTGCGCTGCGCAATGTACGTCCAGAAGAGGAGCAGGGCGACCATGAGCACGCCTGCGAACGGGACGCCGCGATCGTGGTTGGCGACCGCGACGGCCAGCCAAGCGGCCCCCGACCAGAGCAGCACCGGAAACACCAGGACCATCGGGTTCCCGACCCGGAGGCCGGCCCGCCGCCGCGCCACGATGCGGCCGACCGTGATCCCCACGAACCCTGCGGTGACCGCGCCGGCCAGCGCCCACCCGAACCAGTCCGGGAAGAAGTAGTTCGAGATGTCGTTGATCTGGCGGTCGTAGACCGTGATCACACCCTGCGTGCCGAGCTCCTGGATGATGACCCCTTGCCAGGCGAGCAGTCCCGCAAGGGTCACGACGAACGACGGCACGCCGAGAAAGGCGACGAACGATCCCTGTACGGCGCCGATGACGGCGCCTACCGCCAGCGCACCGAGAATCGCGACCCACCACGGATAGTCGTGTCCCGAGCCGGGCAGCTGGAGCTCTGCGAGCACGACACTGCTGAGGCCGCTCAGGTATCCGATCGAGAGGTCGATCTCCCCGATCAGCAGCACGAACACGACGCCGATGGCCATCACCGTCACCTGCGCCATCTGCGGCAGCAGGTTGTCGAAGTTGACCGCCGTGAAGAAGACGCTCACCTTGAGCGTGAAGAACACGACGATCGCGACCATGAACACGAGCACCGGCAGCGACCCCACGTCGCCCGCCTTCAGCGCGTCGTAGCGCTGCCGCATGACGGCCGCGAACGAGTCGGGCGTCTCCGGCTGACGCAGCTCGGCGGCCGCCGCCTCGCCGGAGCTGGTCACGCGGCGCTCTCCCGGCCGGGAATGCCGAACGTGATCGCGCCCACGACCTCCTGCTGTGTCGTGCGCTCCCGCTCGTAGACCCCGACGGCGCGGCCCAGGCGGAGCACCGTGATCCGGTCGGCGACCTCGAAGATGTCGGTCAGATTGTGGGAGATGAGGACGACCGCCAGACCCTGCTCGGCGAGCCGCTTGACGAGCGCGAGCACCTGCTTGGTCT
>VAXA01000081.1 GCA_005883365.1 Actinomycetota bacterium | reverse complement strand
AGCGCAGTTCGATGTCCTCACCTGACGAAAAACGAGGGTCGAACCCGAAGGAGAGCAGCGTCTCGCGCTCGAGCACGGTCGCCACGAGGCCGAACCAATGCTTGCTCCTGCCCGAGCGGTGATGGTGTGCGAGCGCCTGTCCCCAGTAGCCCGGGCCGGAGACACTCTCGAGCCCGGCTTGAATCGCGTCGAGGCCACCCTCGACGAGCTCGTCACACAGGCGCGCGAGCGAGCCCGGCCGGAGGACGACGTCCGCGTCGACGAGTGCGACGAAGCGACCGGAGGCCGCCCGGGCGCCCAGCATGCGCGCTGCGGGCAGGCCTCGGCCGCCGTCGGAGAGGATCGTGGCGCCATGCCGGCGCGCGATCTCGAGCGTGCCGTCGGTCGAGTTTCCGTCGACCACGATGATCTCGCGCGGCGTCTGGGCCTCGATCGAGGCGAGGCATTCCTGGAGCATCGCCTCCGCGTTCCGCACCGGGACGACGACCGAGACGTCGTTCATGCGGATCCCACGGAACGCCGAAGCTGGCCGCTGCAGAAGCCCGCAGCCGCTGCCGCGAGGCCGGCCACGATTGCCGCGGCGCGCAGGAATCCCGATCGCTCGCGGAAGGTCAGAGCCCCGAGCAAGGCCGAGCAGAAGCCGCTCGTGAGGGCCCGCGCCGTGTAGGTTCGCTCGGCTGCGAGGCCGCGGCGAAAGCCGGCCGCACGCACGATCAGCGCCTTCGAAAGCCCTTCGCCGTAGCAGCGGGCGAGGAAGTAGCGCCACCGCGCGCGGCGTGCGGGGACCCGATGATGCACGAGCGCGAGCGGCTGGTAGACGAAGCGACCGCCGGGGCGAAGCCGTCCGACGCGGAGGCAGAACTCGGTCTCCTCGCACCCGACCGGGCGCGTACCGACCCGGCCGATGCCGTTGCGGAAGCCGCCGCACTCGGAGAAGAGCTCCCGGCGGAAGGACATGCTCGCTCCGATCAGGTTCCGGACGGCCGCGCGCTGGGGAGGCAGCCCGCGGTACGTGCAGCCGACGACCCAGCCGAACTCGGCGGGAAACCAGCCGGGCCGCCTTTCCCAGACCGGCTCGATCGCGCCGCCGACGCCGAGCACATGCTCGTCCTCGTACTCGCCCGCGAGCATCCGAAGCCATTCGGACGCAGCGACCGCGTCGTCGTCGAGGAAGGCCACGATGTCGCCGCCGGCGAGGGCCAGCCCGCTGTTACGCGCGCCGGACAGGCCGCGCGCTTCAAGGTTGGGGGTAACCACGACGTTCGGCAGCTCGGCGCGTGCCCGCGCAAGGAGCGCCGGCGCGTGATCGACGACGACGATCGTCTCGACCGGCGGGTGCGTTTGCCGACCCACGCTCTCGACCGCCTCGCGCAGCTCATCCCAGCGGGCACCTGTCCATGTGCAGATGACCACGGACACTGTCGGCGCCGCGGGTGTGCCGCGCGTGGCGGCACGCCCCGGCGCCGCGTCAACCCCCGCCGCAGTGGGGGTCACGACTGCTCCGGCTCGAACGGCAACGTGGCTGTTAAGCCCGCCTTCACCTCCTCGCGGAAGCGCGAGGCAGCATCCTGGCGGCGGTGGAGCGCGAGCTTGTTGAGCACGTTCTGCACGTGCCGTTTGGCGGTGAACTCCGAGATGTAGAGCTTCCTCGCGATCGTCTTGTTGCTGTGTCCCTCCGCCACGAGCGCGAGCACCTCGCGCTCGCGGCTCGACAGCGTCGCGATTGGGGGCCGGGTCGCGCGGGGCGCGTTGAGCGAGTGGATCCGCGTCAGCAGCCCGGCTACGAGATCCCGCGGGAGCGGAGCCTCGCCGTTCGCGGCCGCTCGCAGCGTCCGGACGATGCCGCTCGGCGCGATTTCTTTCCGCAGGATCCCTACCGCGCCGCAGCGGACCAGCTCGTAGACGACGTCCGGAGTCAGGCGAGAGCCGCTGCACCAGACGACCGGAGCGGTGACGGAGTCGCGGACGCTCGTGACAGCGGCCGCTCCGCCCGCAGGCGGCAAGTCGAGATCGATGAGCGCGGTCGCCGGCGCCCGAGCACGGCCGGCGAGCGCGAGGAGCGTTGCAAGATCCCCGGCCTCCTGGATCTCGAACTCGTCGTACTCGCGGAGGAGTACGCGGAGGCCGAGCCGGAACATCGGCCCCGGATCGGCCAGGATCAGGGTGATCCGCTGCGGCGTCGGCGCCGGGCGCGAGCCCGGCCGCTCGAGCGACGCATCCACCGGAGCGAGCGCGGTCCGTGTCTTTCCGCGATCGTCCATGACCCTCAGGCGCCGCCGAACCCGTCCGCGCCGACCACCTCGACGTCCGCGCCGACGATGTCGATTGCCACAGCCGGCTCGCTGAGCGGTCGGTGCTCTCGCTCGCGCAGGATCGTACGCAAGACCCGCAGCCCGTCACGCACCGGACGGAGGTTCGACCTTCCGTGGATCCGCGGATGCTCCACGCTCGGCACTTCGACCACGCGCAGCCCCGCCTTCGCGGCCCGCACGTTCAGCACCGTCTCCACCTCGAAGCCGCTGCAGTCGGACACGATTGCGGGCAAGGCGTTGCGCCAGAAGGCGTTGTACCCGTAGCACAGATCGGTGTAGGAGGTCTTGTAGAGCCGGTTGACGAGCCAGCAGAACAGCCGGTTCCCGGCACTCCGCAGGAATGTGATGTCCTCGCTCCCACCCCCGTCCATGAACCTCGACCCCTTGGCGTAGTCCGCCCCGTCGAGCAGCGCGGCGACGAAGCGCTGGATCTCGGCGCCGTCGGTCGAGCCGTCGGCGTCCATCATCACGATGATGTCGCCGGAGCAAGCGGCGAATCCGGCCCGCAGGGCGTCGCCCTTCCCGCGGCCCGACTGACCGACGATCACGACGTTCGGATAATGCGCCCGGGCGACCGTCGACGTTCCGTCGATCGAGTCCCCGTCGACGAGAATGAGCTCGTACGTGTCGGACGGCAGCGTCGCGAGAACGTGCGGGAGGTTGTCGGCCTCGTTCAGCGCCGGGATGACGACGCTGATTTTCGGCGACCGAATGTTCCGACGCGCAGCTGCAGGCGCTTCGAGCCTGCCCATCCTGTCCCCCTTTCGCGGCAACGATGCTCGCTCACCGCCGCCGAGTGCAACTCGGCTCGCCTCGCCTGAGCGGGGCGCACCGATGCGAGGACAAAAAGGTAAAACAGCGGGGAAACATCCGGAATAGCACGATTGGCTAGACCAGACGCCGGAACCCATACTTTCGGACCATTCCGGCCGTCGTCGGCCGTACGACGTTGCCTGTCGAGACGGCCTCTTCTACAGTGGCCGGAGGTGCAGTATGAGATCGCCCGGGCGCTCCGCCTCGAGTTCGCCATCGACGACGACCGGGCCGCCCGCTTCCTCGAAGACGCACTCGATCCCTGGGGGGCCGCGCCCAGCGCCGACGGGCCGGCCGACGTTCGGATTGGCGAGCTGAGGGAGCGCCTGCGCGACGCGGAGCTCCAGAACCCAGCAGGCGACGGCCTCAGCACGGCAATCGACGGTCGCGGCGCATACGTCCGCGCGGATGGGCTCTGGTGCGCCGTTCCCCTGCCCGCGCCCCAGGGCCCGTTCGCATTCGCGGCCGAGCGCGGGTTCCCACTCGGCCGCGTCTTCGGCCGCTTCGTCCGGCCTGCCCTTCAGCTCGCCGCGTTCGGATACGGCGCTGTCGCCGTGCACGGGAGTGCAGTCGTCGCCGACGGACGAGGGATCGTCGTCGCCGGCTGGTCCGAGGCGGGCAAGACCGAGACCGCGCTCGCGCTCGTCGAGGAGGGCGCAACCTTCCTTTCCGACAAGTGGACGTTGGTCTTCGACGACGGGTCGCTCGCGTGTTTTCCTGTCCCGATCGGCGTCCGGCGCTGGCTCCTGCGCTACGCACCGGCGCTGCGCCGGAGCCTTCCGCGCGGCGCGCGGCTTCAGTTCGCCGCCGCGGCTGCGGGCGAGGCTGCCGCACACCTCACCGCCTCGTTGGCCCGCCGCGGCGGCGTCGTGGCTTCGACGCAAGCCGCCGTCGCCGAGCTCGCCACGCTCGCGCAGCGAGCGTCGCTCTCGCCCTCGCAACTGAGCGCCGCCTATGGGCAGCCGCCGCCGACGGGCCGCGCCCCGCTCACTGCGCTCGTCCTGCTGACGACGACGGCGGACGGCCGGCCGCAAGCCGAGCCGCGAGATCCGGCTTGGGCGGCGCGGCGGCTCGCCCGCTCGGCGACGTACGAGCGGCGCGACTATCTCAGCCTCTCCGAACGCGCCCGCTATGTCCGCGAGTGATCGAGGTGCGAACACCGTTTCCGACCGATCCGCGGCGCATCGTCGACGCCGCACGGCCGCTGCTCTAGTGGCCCCCGCGCAGCGCGAGACCTTCGCGTTCCTCCCGGGCCTGCACCTCGAGGTGCGCGGAGACAAGCGGACGCAGGCGCACTTTCGCGCCGAGTATCGCGCGGCCCGCGTCGACCCCGGCGCGGAGGCGGACCTCGTTGTCTCGTTCGGCCGGACGTCCTCGCGCTCGCCCGGTTTCGAGGCCGGCTACCGCAGCCTGCGCTGGCGAGTCGCGCTCGACCCGCTCGGGGACGGTCCGCTGCGGGCGACGATCGACCTGCGAGGCGCACCCAGGAGCTTCGGCCTCTCGCTCCTTCAGGGCTACGTCGTCGAGCCGCTCTTGGGCCTGCTCGCGCCGGCCGCGGGACACGTCCTCCTGCCGGCGGCGGCTGTCGCGTCGGAGGGCGGGACGCTGCTCCTTATCGGTCGCTCGCGAAGCGGGAAGAGCTCCTTGGTCGCGCGCGCGGCGGCTGCCGGGACGGCTGTGCTCGGAGACGACCACGTCCTCGTCGGCCAGGACGGATGCCGCGCCTTCCCGCGGCGGCTTCGGCTCTACCCGGATGTCGCGGAGACGGCGCCGGCCGCCCTCGCCTCGTTGCCGGCACGCACGCGTGCGCTCCTTCGCGCTCTCGGTTTCGTGCGGGCAGCCACCGGGGGTGCGGTGGCGCCGCCGGTACGCGTCCCGGTGGAGACGCTCGGAGCCGTGGTTCGCGACCCGCTCCCGCTCGCTCGGGTCGTCGTTCTCGAACGGCGCGAAGTGCCGCGACTCATCGCCGAAGGGCTCTCAGGCGACGAGCTCGTCGCTGCCGCAGGCGGCGTCCTCCGCGAGCAGCGTCGCGCCCTCGAGGGGGTCGAGGACAGGCGGTGGCGCGAGCACCTCGACCGCGTCCTGGCGGAGGAGGAGTCGCTCCTGGGCGAGACGTTCGCGCAGGCCGTCGCCGTGGGGCGGCTCGTCGTGCCCACCGGCCTGCCCGCGGGCCAGGCGGTCGCGGCGATCGCGGCCGAGCTCGCGCTCGGTGTCTGACCGATCAGTCGGCGATCTTGGTGAGGATGCGCGACGCCCATCTGCGGAGGCCGGTGCGGCTCCGTGCGTGCACCCCGCCGGGGGATGCGCCGAAGCGGGACCTATGCTTCTTTACGGCCGCCACGACAGCGTTCGCCCATTCGTCGAAATCCGACCGCGCACCAAGGCGCTCCCTGCTCATCCATCCTCCACTTTCAGCGCAGCCACTGTATCGCTGGGTCCTGACGGCAGCCCTCGCGCTGCTCGCGGCAAGTCCGGCGCCCGCCGCATCCCTTTCGGCCATGCGCATCGGCCGACATACGTACTACATCGACTCCTTGGCGGGAAACGACACCCGCTCCGGCCGGAGCCCCGCCGAGGCCTGGCGGTCGCTCGCCCGGGCAGCGCGCGTCCGGCTGCACGGCGACGATCGTCTCCTCCTGCGCCGCGGCAGCTCATGGCAAACCGAGCTCGATCTTGCCTCCAGCGGCACGGCCTCCCGCGCCGTCGTCGTCGGCTCATATGGCGACGGCGCGCCGCCACTGATCCACGGCGGCGCAACGTGTGTCCGCATCACCGGCTCGTTCGTCCGCCTCACCGGCATCGCAGTGCGCGAATGCAGATGGGCAGGCGTGTCGCTCGTCGGCAGCTTCGTCCGCGTCGACCATGTGCGGGTCCGTGGCGCCGCTGCCGGAATCGAGGTCACCCCCGGGAGCCGCCGGGACGAGATCCTCCATAACGAGCTGATCGACAACAACCGCATGGCAGTGCTCACGCGATCGCCGCGCGACGACGACTCCGGCGCGTTCGGCATCCTCCTCCGCGGCAAGGGGACACTCGTCGCTTACAACCGCATCGAAGGCTCCGACGCCTTCTCCTACGACTACGGGCGTGACGGATCGGCTGTGGAGGTTTACGGCGGCCGCGACAACACGATCGTGCGGAACGTCGCCGTCGACGACCACGCTTTCACCGAGCTTGGCAACCCGCAGAGCGCCGGGAACACGTACGCCTACAACCTGTTCGTCTCGAAAGCCGCAGGGGCGACCTTCCTGGTTACCCGCGGTGCGCGGGACTCATTCGGACCGGTGCGGGGCACGCGCGTCTACAACACGACAGCCGTGCTGACCGGCAAGGACAGCAAGGGCGTCGTCTGCTACGACGGCTGCGGCCCGGGAATCCTCCGGCTCCGGAACGACGTGGTGGTGGTCACCGCCGGGGACGCGCTCGAGGCGGACGCCCCGTTCGACGAGGCGCATGACGTCTTCTCCGGTGGCATCGCCGGCGTGCAGGTCGGCCCGGGCTCGGTCGTCGCCGAACCGCGCTTCCGCAGCCCACGGAACGGCAACTTCCGCCTGCTCCCGTCCAGCCCGGCGATCGAGCGCGGCGTCCCGCTCGGCTTCTTGCGAGATCTTGTGGGGACGCGCGTCCCCCTCGACACGGCGCCTGACGCCGGCTGCTTCGAGTATCGCCGCGCCCGCTAGGAGAGCTCGGAAAAGCGCGAGGCGGTCGCCCAGGCGACCGCCGCGGTCCGGCTGCCGACCCCGATCTTCCGGTAGAGGCGCCAGAGATGGCTCTTCACCGTCGGCTCCTTGATCGAGAGCCGCGCCGCGATTTCGGCATTCGAGCAGCCCTCAGCGAGCAACCGAAGGATCTCCTGCTCGCGCGGGGTCAACGGCTGCTGCGGCGTCGTCCGGCGACCCGGCAGGCGGACCGGCTTGCTCGTCACCTGATAGACGGCCGGCGAAAGGGCCTGGCGCACCGCGAACACGAGATCCTCGGGCTCCGCGCGCTTGACCACGTAGGCGGCGGCGCCGAGCTCGAGCGATCGCGCGACGGTCCGGAGCCGGTCCTCGTGGGAGACGACGATCAGCTTGCAGGACGGCGCCCCGAGCTTCGCCCGCTCGAGGAAGCGCTGCCAATCGAATCGATCGCTGTCGATGCCGACCATGGCAACGGCGAAGCCGCGGTCGCGGAGAAGCTTGAGCGCCTCAGTCGCGGAGCTCGTCGTCGTGATCTTGAGCCCGGCGGCCTCGAGGGTGCTCTTCAGCGCCTTCAGCCACACCGGCTCGTGGTCCAGAACGAGTATGTGTTGGCTAGGACGCACCATGTGACCGCAGACGGCGCCGACACATTGGCGTCCGTCCTATGCATTTGCGCGATTTGGGGGCTGGGCGCTTCCACCGGAAGGATGGATCGCCTCGCCCAGAGGGCTGGGTTCGACGAGAGAGGAGAAAGGCGTTCAAGCGGACCAAATTCCCCGCAGCGCCATTCCCTTCGCCGCTTGGATGGCGTAGATTCGGGGCACTGATCGCGTACGAGGAAGTCCCATCTGCGCTGGCCGCGACTGGCCCACCCACCAACACCTCCCCGCCCACGGTCTCTGGCACGGCGACGCAGGGACAAACCCTGACGGCGAGCCCCGGAAGCTGGTCGCGCAAGCCCACGAGCTATGCCTACCAGTGGCAGCGGTGCAACGCGAGCGGCTCCGCCTGCTCCTCGCTCACCGGCGCAACGGCGAAGACCTACACCCTGACGAGCCTCGATGTCGGCTCGACGATGCGCGTCGTGGTCAAGGCGACGAACAGCAGCGGCACCGGGACGGCGACCTCTGCGCCGACGGCCGTCGTGCAGCCGCCGCCAACGCCGCCGGCGAACACCGCTCCTCCGACGATCAGCGGCACGGCGCAGGACGGTCAGACCCTGACGGCGAGCCCCGGCACGTGGACAGGGACACAGCCGATCTCCTATGCCTACCAGTGGCAGCGCTGCGACTCGAGCGGCGCGAACTGCGCCGGCATCACAGGTGCCACCGCAGCTACCTACACCGTACTGAGTGCCGACGTGGGCGGCACGCTCGCCGTCCTCGTCACCGCGACGAACGCCGGCGGCAGCGTGGCCGCGACCTCGTCCCCCACCGCCACCGTCCAGCCCACGCCGCCCGCAGTCACTTCGCAGCCGACCGTGTCCGGCATGGCGCAGGAGGGCCAGACGCTCACCGCAACGTCCGGAAGCTGGAGCGGCACCACGCCGATCGCATACGCCTACCAGTGGCAAAGCTGCGACCCGACGGGAACCGACTGCGGCCCGATCGCCGGAGCGACCGTGTCGACGTACACGGTCACGACGGGTGACGTGGGGACGACGATCCGCATCCTCGTCACCGCGACCAACGCGGCCGGGAGCGTGAGCGACTTCTCCGCTGCGACGGCGGTGGTGCAGTCCGCGGGCGCACCGCCCGCGAACACCTCGCCGCCGACGATTTCTGGGACGGCGCAGGTGGGCCAGCCGCTCACCGCGAGCCCCGGCACCTGGACCGGGACGCAGCCGATCAGCTACGCCTACCAGTGGCAGCGCTGCGACTCGAGCGGCGCCAACTGCAACCCGATCACCGGCGCGACCTCCGCGGGCTACACCGCGACGACGGCGGACGTCGGCAGCACGCTGAGCGTCGCCGTCACCGGCAGCAACACCGTCGGCGGCGCCACCGCCACCTCGGCGCCTACCGCGACCGTGCAGAGCGCCGGTTCCGCGACGATCTTCAGCGACGGTTTCGAGTCGGGCAACTTCTCGGCCTGGAGCAGCGTGGTGACCGGCGGCGACGGCACCGCGACCGTGCAGAGCGCGATCGTCAGCACCGGCTCGTATGCGGCCCAGCTCAGCGAGAGCGCGAACACCGGCTCGAAGTCGTATGTCCGAGAGACGTTCTCGGCTCAGCAGGACCTGACCGCAACGGGCGATTTCCAGGTCCTGCAGCAGGGCGCGAGCGGCGGCAACGTCCCCTTCTTCCGCTTCCTCGACCCGAGCGGCACGCGAATCGTCAGCCTCTACCGCCAGAACGGGACGACCGGCACGATCGGCCTCACCTACGGCGGCCTCCACCCCGCCACCACCGGCAAGCTCGCGCTGAACACATGGGCGACCCTCTCGGTGCACCTGACGACGAGCGGCACCGGCGGCACCGTCACCGTCACCCTCAACGGGACGCAGATCTACCAGGCGACCGACGCGACCCTCGCCTCCGTGGGCACTGCGACGCTCCAGCTCGGGAACGACAGCGCCGCCCAGGCCTTCGGCATCGTTGCGGACACGATCTCCGTGCAGAGCGGAAGCGGCTCGAGCCCGACGCCACCGGCGAACACCTCCCCGCCCACGATCGCCGGCACGGCCCAGCAGGGCCAGACGCTCACCGCGAGCCCGGGCACGTGGAGCGGGACACAGCCGATCAACTACGCCTACCAGTGGCAACGGTGCGACTCGAGCGGCGCCAACTGCAACCCGATCGGCGGGGCGACGTCGACGTCGTACACGCTGACCTCCACCGACGTCGGTAGCACGATCGAGGTGACGGTCACGGCGAGCAACATGGCGGGCAGCGCAATCGCCTCCTCGGCTCCGACGGCGGTCGTCGTACCGGGCTCGGGCCCGCCGCCCGGCCTCGTCGCGCTCTGGCACATGGACGAGACCACCGGCAGCACGATGTTCGACTCGGTCGGCGCGCACAACGGCACGCTCCACTCGACGCAGACCGGCCTGCCCGGCTTCACGGGAACGGCCTACGGCTTCAACGGCTCCTCGAGCTACGTCGGCGTGCCGTCGACGGCCGACCTGAACCCTGGCACCGCCAACATCACCTTCACGATCCACCTCCAGACGAGCGGCACGCCGCCACCGCCGCCGGCCGACTGGGACGTGTTCCGCAAGGGCC
>VAXA01000080.1:1162-15413 GCA_005883365.1 Actinomycetota bacterium | reverse complement strand
CACAGGTCGAAGCGGGTGTCGAAGAGGGAACCGAGGACGACGGGCGAGACGCCGATCGCGAGCAAGCCCGCTCGCCTTCGCGCGGCGCTTGCGCCGACCGCGCGCAGGGCCGACGCGGCGGCCGCGATGCAGCCTGCGCCGCAGGTGCCCATGAGCACGGCGAACGAGGTTGCGTAGCTCCAGCTCATGTACGCCGGGAGGAGCAGAGCCGGCAGAGCGGCGGGCGGGTACTCGAACCGGAAGTCGCGGTAGGGGACCGCGCCGCCGCGGACGAGCCCTGCGTAGTGCACGTAGACCGGGACGTCCGAGAGCTGGCCCCGCTCGAGCCAGCGCATGAGGGCGTAGAACGAGATTCCGAGCAGGACGGCGGCCGCGGCGACCGCAGTCCACGTCCCCCGATCGCGCCTCACTCGACGTCGAACTCTTCGGCGACTCCCGGCTCGTCGCCGATCAGCTCCGGAACCACCCCGAGATCCGGCAGCTCATCGCCGAAGGAGATCAGCCCGAAGCGGTCCTGCGCCTGGTTCGCGATCCAGACGTCGCCTTCGGGCAGCAAGGGCAGGTGCTCGCGTAGCTCCTCGAGCGTCGTCTTGGAGTCGAACAGGTTCCAGATCAGGATCCGCGCGATCACGCCGCCGGGGACGGCGCCTCGTCGGGCAGCTTCCCGAGCAGCGCCTTGACCCGGCGGACGACGTCCATCTCGTCGTGTCCGAAGTCGTCCAGGAAGGCTTGTAGCGCTTCGCGGACGAGCCTCAGCTCGTCAGGGGTGAGCTCGATGGTGGTCATGCCCGAAGCCTAGAGGCCTACATCCGGAACACGCCGAAGCTCGTGTCCGGAATCGGCGAGTTGCGAGCGGCCGCAAGCCCGAGCGCGAGGACGCGGCGCGTGTCGAGCGGGTCGATGATCCCGTCGTCCCAGAGCCGCGCGGTCGAGTAGTACGGATTCCCTTCCGCCTCGTACTTGGCGCGGATCTCGTCCTGGTCCACGTCCCCGACCATGGAGAGCACCGTCGCCGCCTGTTCGCCGCCCATGACCGAGATGCGTGCGTTCGGCCACATCCACAGCTGCCGGGGCCCGTACGCGCGGCCGCACATCGCGTAGTTGCCGGCGCCGAAGGAGCCGCCGGTGACGACCGTGAACTTCGGCACCCGCGCGTTCGCGACGGCCATCACGAGCTTCGCGCCGTCGCGCGCGATCCCGCCGGCCTCGTACTCGACGCCGACCATGAAGCCGGTGATGTTCTGGAGAAATATCAGCGGGATCTTCCGCTTGCAGCAGAGCTCGATGAAGTGCGCTCCCTTCTGCGCCGACTCGGCGAAGAGCACGCCGTTGTTGGCGAGAATCCCGACGTGGAAGCCCTCGATCCGCGCGAAGCCGGTCACGAGCGTCTCGCCGTAGACCTGCTTGAACTCCTGGAAGCGTGAGCCGTCGACGAGGCGCGCGATCAGCTCACGCGGGTCGACCTGGTGGCGGAAGTCCTCGGGGATCAGGCCGTAGAGGTCGGATGGGTCGAGCGCCGGCGGCTCGGTCTCGGCGACGTCCCACGTCGGGTCAGGGGGGCGTGCATCGAGATGCCGCACGATGCCGCGTGCGATCGCGAGCGCGTGCTCGTCGGAGGTCGCGTAGTGGTCGGCGACGCCCGAGCGCCGCGTGTGGACGTCGGCGCCGCCGAGCTCCTCCGCCGTCACGTCCTGCCCGGTCGCGGCCTTCACGAGCGGCGGGCCGCCGATGAAGATCGTCCCGGTGCCGCGCACGATCACCGTCTCGTCCGACATCGCCGGCACGTACGCGCCGCCTGCCGTGCAGGAGCCCATGACGACAGCGATCTGCGGGATGCCCTGGGCGGACATCTGCGCCTGGTTGTAGAAGATGCGGCCGAAGTGCTCCCGGTCGGGGAAGACCTCGGCCTGGAGGGGGAGGAAGGCCCCGCCCGAGTCGACGAGGTAGATGCATGGGAGCCGGTTCTGCTCGGCCACCTCCTGCGCGCGCAGGTGCTTCTTCACGGTGAGCGGGAAGTAGGAGCCGCCCTTGACGGTCGCGTCGTTCGCGACGATCACGCACTCGCGGCCCTCGACGACTCCGATTCCGGTGACGATCCCGGCGCTCGGCGCGTCGCCGCCGTACATCTCCCACGCGGCGAGCGCGTTCAGCTCGAGGAAGGCCGTGGCCGGGTCGACGAGCCGGTCGACCCGCTCCCGTGCCGGCAGCTTGCCCCGCGAGCGGTGCCGTTCCGTCGCCTTCTCGCCGCCGCCGCGCGCGACTTGCGCCGTGCGCTCGCGCAATTCGGCGACGAGCTCCTCCATCCGCTCGCGCCGGCGCGCGAACTCCTCGGCATCGCGGTCGAGCTGCGAGGTCAGGACGGCCACAGCCGGAGCCTAACGCCGGGGTCAGCCGACAATCTCCTTGACCACCGCTCGTGCATGTGCGCACGATCGACCCTTCACTAGCTCACAAGGAGGGACGGATGGACGTTCACCCCGGGCACGGCGACGCCTCCGACGACGACGTCCGGTATCTCGAGCGGCTCGGCTACAAGCAGCAGCTGAGCCGCGTCATGGGCATCTGGCCCAACTTCGCGCTTGGCTTCACCTACCTCTCGCCGGTCGTCGGCATCTACACGCTCTATGCCTACTCGCTTGCGACGGGCGGTGGCGCGATGTTCTGGGCTGTCCCGATCGTCATCGCCGGCCAGCTCATGGTCGTGCTCGTCTTCGCCGAGGTTGTTTCGCAGTTCCCCATTGCCGGCGGCATCTACCAATGGGCGAGACGCCTTAACGGACGCGGCTACGGCTGGTTCACCGCATGGATGTACACGTGGGCGTTGCTCGTGACCGTCGCGGCAGTCGCCTACGGAGCCGGCCCGTACGTCGCCGACCTGTTCGGCGCGAACTCGACGAAGTGGTTCACGATCGGGACGGCAATCGTGCTGATCGCGATCGCATCCGTCATCAACCTCTTCGGCGCGAAGCTGCTCTCGAAGGCGGCGCTCATCGGCCTCGTCGCCGAGATCATCGGTGCGGTCGTGATAGGCCTCTACCTCCTGATCTTCAAGCACCGGGAGGCGTGGAGCGTGCTTGTCCATCATCAGGGCGCGACCACGGGCGGCGGCGGCTATCTAGGCGCCTTCCTCGCGGCCGGCCTGATGGCGATCTGGATCTTCTACGGCTTCGAGGCGTGCGGTGACGTCGCCGAGGAGGTCAAGAATCCGTCGCGTCGCATCCCACGCGCGATGCTCATGACGCTCGGCGTCGGCGGAGCCGTCTCGGCACTGCTCGTGCTAGCGCTCACGCTCTCGGTGCCGAGCATCACCGACGTGACGAGCGGCAAGGATGCGGATCCGGTGAACACCGTTTTCACGGCATCGTTCGGGAACGCGGCCCACAAGCTCGCCCTGCTCGTGATCGTGCTCGCATTCATCAGCTGCACACTCGCGATCCAGGCGGCCTCAGCCCGGCTCCTCTTCTCGCAGGGCCGCGACGGCGTGCTGCCCGGGAGCTCGTACCTGCGGCGGGTCTCGCCGCGCTTCCACATGTCGCCGTGGTCAGTTGCCGTCGCGTTCGTCGTCCCCTCGGCGATCATCCTCGCGACGTACAACTCCCCGACCGCCCTCACGAAGATCATCGACTTCGCGACGGTCGGGATCTACATCGGCTTCCAGCTCGTCGTGCTCGCCGCGCTCATCGCCCGCACGCGCGGCTGGAATCCCGCGGGAGCGTTCACGCTCGGCGGATGGGGCCTGCCGGTGAACATCATCGCGCTCGCGTATGGCGTCGGAGCGATCGTCAATCTCTCCTGGCCGCGGACGCCCGGGGCGGCCTGGTACGACAACTACATCGTCATCGTCTCGGCGCTCGCCGTCGCCATGGCCGGTGTGATCTACATGGTCCTCCTGCGGCCGCACGAGAAGGGCGACGCGCCGGCCGGCGATGCCGTGCCAGCCGCCCCCGCGGTGGCTCCCGCGTCCTCCTGATCGCTGGACTGAGGTACTGAGGCAACGGGGCGCCGTCACCGGCGCCCCGTACATTTGTTCGCGTGATCGTCGCGCATCTCGATCTCGACGCGTTCTACGCGGCCGTCGAGGAGCTCGAGAACCCCGACCTCCGGGCGCAGCCGCTCGTCGTCGGCGGCGACCCGCGCGGGCGCGGCGTCGTCGCTACGGCCAACTACGTCGCGCGCGGCTTCGGGATTCACTCCGCCATGAGCGCAGCCGAGGCGCTCCGCCGTTGCCCCCCGGCCGTCTTCGTCCGCCCGCGCCACGCGCTCTACCGCGAGCACTCGCAGCACGTCTGGGAAACGGTGCGCGGCATCGTGCCGACGGTCGAGCAGACGGGAATGGACGAGGGCTACCTCGACGTCGGCGAGGTCGCGGGCGATTTCCTCGCGGCCCGCGTCGTCGCGGAAGCCGTACAGACCGCGGTGCGGGCGGCGACGAGGCTCACGTGCGCCCTCGGCGTCGCACCGTGCAAGGTCGTCGCCAAGGTCGCGAGCGACGCGCGCAAGCCGGGCGGTCTCGTCGTCGTTCCGCCGGGACGCGAGGCTGCCTTCCTCGCACCGCTCGCGGTGCGCCGGCTCCCCGGTGTCGGCCCGAAAGCCGAGGAGCGGCTGCGGAGCGCCGGCATCGAGATGATCGGGGATCTCGCCGCGCTGACGGACGATGATCTGCGCCGCCTGCTGCCCGGCAGCGTGGGAACGATGCTGCGCGACCGCGCCCGCGGCATCGACCCGCGCGAGCTCGAGCTCGGCGCGGAGCGGATCTCGATCAGCGTCGAGAACACGTTCGAACGCGACATCTCCAACCGCGAGCGTCTCCACGAGGAGCTGCGCGGAATGGCCACCGAGGTCGCCGCGGCGCTGCAACGGCAAGGCCAAGTGGCGCGAACCGTGACGACGAAGCTCCGGTACGCGGACTTCTCGATCCGCAGCCGCTCCGCTTCGTTGCACTCGGGAGTCGATGCGGCTGAGACGATCGGCGACCTGGCTTGCAGCCTCCTCGACCGCGGCCTGCGCGACCGGCCGGGCGCGCTGCGACTCGTCGGCGTCGGCGTCTCCGGCCTCGCCGACTTCCGCCAGCTCGCGCTGGAAGCCGTGTAGTAGCAGGGGCGGAGGGACTCGAACCCCCGACCTACGGTTTTGGAGACCGCCGCTCTACCAACTGAGCTACGCCCCTGTGCCGGTAGGCCAGTGTACCCGGCCACTTTTCGGCCCCATTGGCCGGCGGCCCAACGGATCTAGGCCCGGAAGTGGCAGTACCCTCGGCGCGTGCAGCGCTACGCGTTGACGGGTCTCTTCGCCGTTCTCTCGGCTGCGCTCGCGGCGGTCGGCGCCTATGCGTTCGCGGGCGGAGCGAGCGCCCGCCGGCTCATCGTCGGTATCGCGGCCGCCGCGGTCGCGGCGTGGCTCGCCACGCTCTCGGCGAGCGCCTTCCGTCGCGGTCGGCGCTGAGACATTGAGGAGTCTGCCGGAAAACGCCGTATTCTCTCGGGCGTGGCGCGGTCAGACGAGACGCAGCAGCTCTGGCTCGACTTCCGGCGGACTGGGGACCAGAAAATCCGTGACCGCCTCATTCTCACGTACGCGCCGCTCGTGAAGTACGTCGCCGGCAGGCTCGGCTCCGGGCTGCCCGCCCACGTCGACGAGGGCGACCTCGTCTCGTACGGCCTGCTCGGCCTGATCGGCGCGATCGAGCGCTACGACCCGGCGCGTGACGTGAAGTTCGAGACGTACGCGATGGCCCGGATCAAGGGCCAGATCATCGACGAGCTCCGATCGATGGACTGGGTGCCGCGCTCCGTCCGCGCCCGCGCCCGCCAGATCGAGCGGGCGATCGGCGAGCTCGAGGCCCGGCTCGGCCGTGCGCCGACCGACGAGGAGATCTCGAAGAAGCTCGGGATCACCGGCGAGGAGCTCGAGGAGAGCCTCGGCGAGATCGCCCGTTCCTCGATCGCGGCGCTCGACGAGCTCTGGACCGTCTCGGGCTCGGGCGGCGACCAGGTGGCGCTCATCGACACGATCGAGGACGAGGCCGCCCCCGACCCGCAGGGCACGCTCTCCGTAACGGAGCAGAAAGAGGCGCTCGCCGACGCGATCGCGCGCCTGCCCGAGCGCGAGAAGCTCGTGGTCACGCTCTACTACTACGAGGAGCTGACCCTGCGCGAGATCGGCGAGGTACTCGGCGTCACCGAGTCGCGCGTCTCGCAGCTCCACACGAAGGCGATCCTCCGGCTCAAGGCGCACATCGCGTCGGCCGGCGCCGCCGCGGCGATGTAGGGCGAGAGCCGCGAAACGCGGCGCTCAGCGGGGATACGATGCGGCCCGAAGCGACCGAGGAGGACACGTCCCCGATGCCTGCAACCGAGCCCACCAAGATCCGCAACATCGCTGTCGCCGGCCACCGCGGCGTCGGGAAGACGTCCCTCGTCGAGGCGCTGCTCTTCGAGGCGGGAAAGACGAACCGGCTCGGCAGCATCGAACAGGGGACGACGGTCTCGGACTGGGACGAGCACGAGCAGCGGCGGGCGATGTCCCTCTCCGGCTCGCTCTGCCACCTCGAGTGGAAGGAGCGCAAGATCAACCTCGTCGACACGCCCGGCGACGCCGGCTTCCAGGCCGACACGTACGCGGCGCTGCGTGTCGTCGAGGGAGTCGTGGTCGTGCTCAGCGGGGTGATGGGGGTCGAGGTCAACACCTCGCGAGTCTGGCAGCGCGCCGAGCAGCAGGAGCTCTCGCGCGTCCTTTTCGTCAACATGCTCGACCGCGAGCGCGCCGACTTCTTCCGCGTGCTCGAGGCCGCGCGGCAGCAGCTCTCCGACCGCTGCGTCGCGATCCAGCTTCCGATCGGCGCCGAGCACGAGCTGACGGGGATCGTCGACCTCCTCCACATGTGCGCGTACATGGACCCGTCCGGCGGGCGCGAGGGCGGGGCGCAGCCGATCCCCGACTCAATGACCGACCTCGTGCAGGAGCACCGGGAGAAGCTCCTCGACGCCGTCGTCGAGACGGACGAGGACCTCATGGCGCGTTACCTCGAGGGCGAGGAGCTGGAGGCGCAGGCGGTGGCCGACGCGCTCAAGCAGGCGGTGACGCGAGACGAGCTGTACCCGGTCGCGTGCGGCGTCGCGACGAAGAACCTCGGCACGGCGGCGCTCCTCGACCTGCTTGTCGAGGGAGTCCCGTCACCGGCGAAGAAGGGGACGACGATCGAGTTCGGCGACGCGAAGCAGGCCGTCTTCGTCTTCAAGACCATCGCCGACCCGTTCACCGGCCGCATCAGCTGCTTCCGCGTTCTCGCCGGCCCGGTCTCGGGCGACACCACGCTCGTCGACCCACGCACGCACGCGAAGGAGCGGCTCGGCCAGGTGCTCCTCCTGCAGGGCAAGGACTCCGAGGCGGTCGACGCGCTCGGTATCGGCGATCTCGGCGCGGTGGCGAAGCTCAAGGACGTCGTGACCGGCGACGTGCTCGTCGACCACGAGGTCGCGGTCGAGCCTCCGCATATCGACTTCCCCGAGCCGGTGATGAGCTTCGCCGTCACCCCGAAGGCGAAGGGCGACGAAGAGAAGATGGGGACCGGCCTCCGCCGCCTTCACGAGGAGGATCCGACGCTGATCATGCGGCGCGACCCGCAGACCGGCGAGCAGCTCCTGTCCGGCCTCTCACAGATGCAGGTGGAGGTCGCGGTCGACCGGCTGCAGACGCGCTTCCATGTCGACGTCGAGCTCCATCCGCCGCGCGTGCCGTACAAGGAGACGATCCGCAAGGAAGCTCGCGCGCGGCACCGGTACAAGAAGCAGACGGGCGGCCGCGGCCAGTTCGGCGACTGCGAGATCGTGCTCGAGCCGCTGCCGGCCGAGAACGGCGAGCTGGGCTACGAGTTCGTCGACAAGATCGTCGGCGGGGCCATCTCCCAGAGCTACCGGCCTGCGGTCGACAAGGGCGTGCGCGAGGCGATGGAGCACGGCGAGCTCGCCGGAGCGCCGATCCAGGGCGTGCGCGTGGTGCTCGTCGACGGGATGGAGCACAACGTCGACTCCTCGGAGATGGCCTTCAAGATCGCCGGCTCGATGGCCTTCAAGGAGGCCTACGCGAAGGCCGATCCCGTCCTCCTCGAGCCGATCATGCAGGTGGAGGTCGCGGTGCCGGACGACGCGGTCGGGGCGGTGAACGGCGACCTCAACTCACGGCGCGGACGGCTGCAGGGAATGGAGCCCGCGGCGGGCATGACGATGGTCAAGGCCGAGGTCCCAATGGCCGAGATCCTCACGTACTCGCAGGCGCTGACCTCGATGACGGGCGGCCGTGGCGACTACTCGATGCACTTCCTCCGCTACGAGGAGGTGCCGACGCACGTCGCGCAGAAGATCATCGAGCAGACGAAGAAGGAGCGCGAGGAGGCGAAGGTCTAGCCCTCGCCTCCCCCGAGGCTCCGGTTCATACCTGCTGTTGGGGCTGGCCCTCGTCGCGGTCGCGCAGATGCGCGATCACGTCGGCGACGTCGGCGAGCTGCTGCTCGAGATCGCGCTGAAACGACTCCAGCCGCTCGAGCATCTCGTGGCGGCTCGGGAAGCCGCCGCGGAAGAACATCCGCGCGCCGCGGCCCCTGCCATGGTGATGGTGATGCATGTTCACCTCCTCTCCTCGTACCGTTCGAGAAAGCGGGCTGTCCGCTCCTGCGAGCGGTGCAGCGCCTCGGCCCAGTGGTCGAGCAGCCGCTCGCCCGCAGGTGTGAGCGCGTAGCGGCGCTTCGCCGGGCCGGCGGAGGAGGCGTCCCACTCCGACGAGACGAGCCCCTCCTCCTCGAGCCCGCGCAGCAGGCGGTAGAGGTTGCCCATCTCGACGCGTGCCTCGCCCGTCAGCTCCGGCAGTCGCTCGAGCAGGTCGTAGCCGTGGGCCGGGCGCTCCCGCAGGAGGAGCAGAAGTGCCGGTTCGGCGAACCGCTCGACTCGAGCGAGGACGCGCCAGCGACCGCGGTGGTGACGACGCGAGCGCGGGCCACGTCCTCTCATCGGGTAGCTACATGTAAAAGACACATGTAAGAGACACTACCCGTTTGGGAGGAACTTGGGCAACGCTGGCTAAACTCGAAGCCGGATGAGGGTTACGAAGGTCGCAACGACGCGGTCGTGCGCCGTCTGCGAGCGGACGCTGCTCATGGGCGAGCGCGCTGTGAGCTTCGCGCCGTCGGAAGGCGCCGAGCTCGTCGACGTGTGTCCGCTCTGCCAGGAGGTGGCCGTCGAGGCCGGCTGGATCAAGGAGGGCGCTCCGACGACGCCGACGCTGGGCGGCGAGCGCCGCCGCAGGCGCGGCCTCGTCGAGTTCCTCGGCCTCACGCGCGCCGCCGACGACAACGCGCTGGCGCAACAGGAGCCGATCCTGCGCAGGCTGTCCGAAGGCGAGATTGCGCTGCTCGAGGCCGCAGACCTCTTCAACGGCAGCGCCTACCGGCGCACGGTCGGCGGCATCGCGAAGAGCCTCGGCCAGCCGCAGGCCAGCATCGTGCCGCTGTCCGGAACGTCCGGCGAGCTCGCCGTGACCGTTGCCTGGGAGCTCTCCTGGTACCAGTACCGGGTGAGCCCCGACTCCGCGCAGCCCGTGCGGCTCGAGCGCCGTGGCCACGAGCTCGAGGAGCTCGACGACGGCTTCAAGGACTGGAACGCGGACGTCGAGGACGAGGGTCGCCTCGTCCCCGAGATCGCCCGGATCTAGCTTGCTCCACTAGCTTCCCGGGAACGTCCCGAGCGTCATGTGCACGGTCTCGTGCTTCCCGCGCTGCGTCAGGATCCCCAGCGTGACGGTCGTGCCCGGCTTGAGCTCCGACGCGACGCTCGTCAGGTCGTCGACGGTGAGCGTCGCATGGCCGTTCAGCGACTTGATCACGTCGCCCGCCACGAGCCCCGCTTTCGCCGCCGGACCTCCCGGGGTGACGCTCTGGACGTAGACGCCTAGGCCGTTCGTGTCGCCGATCTCGACGCCGAGGTAGGCGCGATGGGAGTTGGTCACATGGCCGTTGCGGATGATCTGCGTCGCGATGTCCTTCACGAGGTTGCTCGGGATGGCGAACCCGATGCCGGGCGCCGCCGCCCCACCGAGCTCGGGATCGGTCGCCGCGAGCGTCGGAATCCCGATCACCCGGCCCTCGAGATCGGCGAGCGCGCCGCCGGAATTGCCCGGGTTGATCGCGGCGCTCGTTTGGATCATGAGCGGCAGCGCGACGCCGTTGCCCTCCGAGACCCCCTGCCGGAAGGCGCTGACGATCCCGTCGGTGACGCTCGACCGCAGCCCCAACGGGTTGCCGATCGCAATCGCGACGTTTCCGACCTCGAGCTGGCTCGAATCGGCGAACGCGGCGGGCGTGAGCTGCGCTCCCGAGACACGGACGACGGCCAGGTCGTCGGGCGGGAAGCGGCCGACGAGCGAGGCGCCGAAGGAGCGCGCTCCGGCCGTGACGGTGAACGGGCCGCCGTTGCCTCCCACCACGTGGTTGTTCGTGACGATGTCGCCGTTCGTGTCGAAGACGACGCCCGAGCCGAGCCCCTGCGGGGTCTGGATCTGGACGACGGACGGCGAAAGCTCGTGCACGACGGCGGTGATGGCGTGCTGGAAGGCGAGGGCCGCCGCGGCGGGCCGCAGGTGCGCGTGACTCGTCTTCGGGGCCGTCTTCGGAGACGAGCCGCCGCCGAGCGACACAGCCGCGACGACCGCTCCCGCGACGGCCGCGCCGGCGAGCGGCCCGAGCCACCAGAGATGCCGGCGCACCATGCGCCCCTTATACCGGCGCGGCGTCGCGTACGCCGATTTCCGTCCTACAATCAGCCGGCGATGATCTATTGCGTCATTCCCCGCGAGCTCGCCGACGAGCTATACGACAAGATGGTCGACTACTACAAGGACAACCCGAACGTGACCGTCATCGTCGACCGCCGCGAGGGGAGAGACCGCCGCACCGAATCCGAGGCGCGGCTCGAGGACAAGGAGAAGCGGACGGTGCGCGACCGCCGCCGCGCGCATCCCGGGACCTTCCCGGATGTGGACGCACCACCGGAGTAGCTCGCGCTAGTCTCGCGCCATGGCGACGACGGCGGCGCAGAGCTTCAAGAACCTGATCGGCGGCGAGTGGGTGGACGCCGCCTCTGGCGAGACGTTCGAGAGCACGAGCCCCGCGACCGGCGAGACGATCGGCGTCTTCCCGCGCTCCGGCGCCGAGGACGTCGACCACGCGGTCGCGGTCGCGAAGGAGGCCTTCACGGACTGGCGGCTCGTGCCGGCCCCGAAACGCGGTGAGATCCTTTTCCGCCTCGCGCGCCTACTCGAGCAGGAGAAGCCGGCGCTCACCGACCTGATGACCCGCGAGATGGGGAAGGTGAAGGCCGAGGCAGGCGGCGACGTTCAGGAGGCGATCGACATCACGTACTACATGGCCGGCGAGGGCAGGCGCCTCTTCGGCCACACGACACCGTCGGAGCTCCGCGACAAGTGGAACATGAGCGTCCGCCAGCCGATCGGCGTCGTCGGCGCGATCACGCCGTGGAACTTCCCGGTCGCAATCCCGTCCTGGAAGCTCATTCCGGCTCTCGTCTGCGGCAACACGGTCGTCCTCAAGCCGGCGACGGACACGCCCGCGCTCGCGGAGCGCTTCGTTGAGCTCCTCGCCGAGTCGGGCATCCCAAACGGTGTCGTCAACATCGTGCACGGGGGCGGCGGGACGGTCGGCGAGCGGTTGGTGCGCCACCCCGACGTCCGCGTGATCACTCTCACGGGCTCCCGCGAGACCGGCGTCGAGGTGCTGAAGGCGGCGGCGGAGACGCTCACGCACGTCCACCTCGAGCTCGGCGGCAAGAACGCGATCGTCGTCCTCGACGACGCGAACCTCGAGCTCGCCGTGGACGGGATCCTCTGGTCGGCCTTCGGCACGTCGGGCCAGCGCTGCACCGCCGCGTCGCGCGTCGTCGTGCAGCGCGGCGCGTACGAGGAGCTCCAGTCACGGCTCGTCGCCCGCGTCGAGAAGCTGCGCCTCGGGCCGGGCTGGGAGGACGACACGGACATCGGCCCGGTCATCAACCGCACGGCGCTCGAGAAGATCCACTCGTACACCGAGATCGGCAAGGACGAGGGCGCGAAGCTCCTCACCGGCGGTGAGATCGCGGGCGACGGCGACCTCGGCAAGGGGTTCTTCTACCGGCCGACCGTCTTCGCCGACGTAGACCCGCAGATGCGGATCGCGCAGGAGGAGATCTTCGGCCCGACGACGGCGCTGATCCCGGTCAGCGACCTCGACGAGGCGATCCGCGTCTCGAACGGGATCAAGTACGGCCTCTCGTCCTCGATCTTCACGCAGGACGTCAACGCCGCGTTCCGTGCGATGCGCGACCTCGAGGCCGGCATCACGTACGTCAATGCCGGCACGATCGGCGCCGAGGTGCACCTCCCGTTCGGCGGCACGAAGGACACCGGCAACGGTCACCGCGAGGCGGGCCAGGCCGCGCTCGACGTGTTCACGGAGTGGAAGTCGATCTACGTCGACTACTCCGGCCGTTTGCAGCGCGCCCAGATCGACACCGAGCCGTAGATGGGCCGCAAGCTCGTCGTCTTCGTGCCGAGAGAGGCGCTAGACGACGTCCGCGACGCGCTCTTCGCCGCTGGCGCGGGCCGGATCGGGCGCTACGAGCGCTGCTCGTGGTACACGCAGGGCACCGGCACGTTCCTCGGCGGCGAGGGGACAGCGCCGAGCGTAGGGGAGGCGGGCCGGGAGGAGCGGGTGGCCGAGCTGCGGCTCGAGACGGTCTTCCCCGCAGAGCGCCAGGACGAGGTGATCGCGGCGCTCCGGCGCACGCATCCCTACGAGGAGCCCGCCTTCGACATCTACGAGCTCCTCTCGTGAAGGCGCGTCTCTACACCGACGGGGGCGCGCGCGGCAACCCCGGGCCGGCCGCGTTCGGTTACGTGCTCGAGGCGGAAGACGGGACCGTGCTCGCCGCGCACGGGGAGGCGATCGGCGTCGCGACGAACAACGTCGCGGAGTACCGCGCGCTCGTCGCCGGGCTCGAGCGCGCGGCCGAGCTGCAGGTCGGCGGGGTCGAGGTGGTCTCCGATTCCGAGCTGCTCGTGAAGCAGATGAACGGCGAGTACCGCGTCAAGAACGAGGCTCTCCGACAGCTCTCGCTCGAGGCGTCACGGCATGCACGACGGGTCGGGAAGGTCCGTTACACCGCCGTCAGGCGGGAGCAGAACGAGCTCGCCGACCGGCTCGTGAACGAGGCCCTCGACGCGGCCGGCGCCTGAAAAGCGGGGCTATACTGGCCGCCCACGCGGATGTAGCTCAGTTGGCTAGAGCGTCTGCTTGCCATGCAGAAGGTCGTGGGTTCGAGTCCCATCATCCGCTCTTCCGAACCCGCTGGAAACGGCGGGTTTTTCGTGGCTGCACCGCCAAGCGGAATGCCGCAGACCGCCCGCAGTCAGCCTTTAGTCAGCCTTGCGCGCCACCGGCGCGGCGCCGTGCCGGGCTTCCTCACGAAGCACGCGAGTCGCGCCGGCGACCGATCCAGCGATATGGCCAGAAGAGAACGCGCTCGATGCGTTGCCGCCAGCGCTCGCTGATCGGGTAGGTGCGGCCCGCGCCGTCTATGACGTACCAGCGAGTGAGCGGCATCTGCCCATGTTCGTAACCGCCTCGCTCGCCATGCGTGAACGTGCGGCCCTCTCCTTCACCGAGCAGGATCGGCGGCGTCAGCTGGCGCATGATGTCGGCCGAAAGCTCGTGAGGTCCCTGATGTCGTCGCATGCTTACGACCCGACCGATGGTCTGGATCGAGAAGGCTCGCCGCCCTCGGTTCGATACGCGGACCATAAGGATGGGGACACGCGACTCGCTGCCCGCCGTCGATATGACCTCGCCCTCGGCGACTGAAAGCGCCACGCGGGCGCGATCGAGCGCGACGCCGCTGTAGAGCGTCCAGAGCCCTCCGATCGTGCCGACCGTCGCCGCGTACACCGCCAGACCGCGCGTGTCGAAAAGCATCGACCTCAGATCCTCATCGCGGAGGCGGACGACATCGAAGCGCGCCCGCCCCCAGGCGGATTTCTCTCCCTGTGGCCCGGTCGCCCGTGATTCGTGGCGGGAGTCGGCCGTCTCGTGGAGAATCGGTCCCCGTGGGAGCTTCGACCGCGATCGAGTGGACGAACGCGACGTGGAACCCGGTCACCGGCTGCGACAAGGTTTCGCCGGGCTGCGCGCACTGCTACGCCGAGACGTTCGCGG
>VAXA01000080.1:0-1107 GCA_005883365.1 Actinomycetota bacterium | reverse complement strand
CGGAAGCCGAAGATGATCTTCGTGAACTCGATGAGCGATCTGTTCCACGAGCGCGTGCCGGTCGACTACATCGCTCAGGTGTTCGACACGATGGAGCGCGCGACATGGCATACGTTCCAGGTGCTTACGAAGAGGCATGAGCGGCTGGCCGAACTCGCGCCGTCGTTGCCGTGGCCCTCGAACGTCTGGATGGGCGTGAGCATCGAGAACAAGCGGTGGACGCGCCGGGCCGACTACCTGCGCGCCGTGCCCGCCGCCGTGCGCTTCATCAGCGCCGAGCCGCTGCTCGGAAAGCTCGACGGACTCGACCTCGCCGGGATCGACTGGCTGATCGCAGGCGGCGAGTCGGGACCGGGATACCGACCCGTGAATGTCGAGTGGATACGCGACTTGCGCGACCGCTGCGCCGAGCAGCAGGTCGCGTTCTTCTTCAAGCAGTGGGGAGGACGCACGCCGAAGGCACGCGGGCGTGTGCTGGATGATCGCGAGTGGTCGGACTGGCCGCTCGCCGCCGCGCGGTAAGACTTCGGCATGATGGTTGCGAGTCTGTCGTCGGCTGACGCGTGGGTCGCTGTCGTCGCGGCCGTGGCCGGGCTCGTGCTCGGGACGATCCTCTCGGCGTTATATGACCTGACTGATCGGATTCAACTGCGGCAGGTGCGGCGCGGGGACCTTGCGGCCGTTGGTCTTCGCCACGACCACTGGTACCTCGGACAGAAGAGCATCTCTTTGACGGACGTGGGCGATGGGAGGTTCATCGACAGCGTCGAGGCCGCCTGCTTTCCCGTCTCGGTGACGAACGGAAGCGGCGAGAAGATCACCAACGTGGAGTTCGGGGTCCGTTGGCGCGAGGAGGGCGGCGAGATTCCTGCCGGGTTTGCCGGGGTGCTGCTCCCGGACGAAGTTGAACGGGCTGAGGCAGCCGAGGCTATTCCACCGGACTGGGAAGCGCACGAGTTCGACCAAGACTGGCTGGATCGTCTCGACTACTTCGTGCGGTTCACCGATCAGCGCGGCAAGCGGCACGAGAACATGCTGCGGCATCGGCCCACCCCGCAGTGGACGAGCCGCGAGATCACCTAGACCCCGGTCTCTTCGGCTACGAAG
>VAXA01000303.1 GCA_005883365.1 Actinomycetota bacterium | reverse complement strand
TTCCCGGCGAGGACGAAGGTCACCTCCGGCGACCAGAGGAACTGGCTCTCGAGATAAACGAGCCGTTCCGCCGCCCGCAGAGCGCCCAGGTAGCTCTCGAGGATCGACCACTCGCCGTCCCGGCAAGGCTCGTACAGCCGCGCCGGCACGGTCCGCACGAACTGCGTCTCGATCCCGTCGCCCAGCGCCGCCGGCTCGCTCGGCTCGGGCACGTTCCCGTCCTCGGTCGCGCGCCAGCGCATGAGGAAGTGCCGTGCCACGTCGGCGACGACCGGCCCCACGAGCCGGACCGCGGTGTCGTGCCAGCCGAGGCCGTCCCGGGGCGGGTGGTCGTTCGAGTCGAGCCGGTCACCGGCGAGGCTCGTCAGGTCGATCCCGCCGACGAACGCCACCTCGTCGTCCACGACGACGAGCTTCTCGTGGTGGCAGTGGAGGGGCCGCTCGCGGGCATCGAGCGCCATCGAGATCCGCGTGCCCTCGGCGAGCTCGTCGCGTGCCCGCCGCACCTCGCGCCGGTCCGGGTGGAAGAGCGGCAGCGGCGCACCTGCCCAGGCGAGTACGCGCACGTCTACACGCCCTGCCGCATCCGCGAGCAGCTCCCGCAGCGTCGGCCCTTCCTCCTCGAACCGGAAGGAGGGGTCGAAGTGCCACCCCGCGAGGTGGACGTGGGAGCGCGCCGACCGGACCGCATCCGCGATCCGCGGCAGCGCCTGGCTTCCATCCACGAAGGGCACGACACTGCAGCCAGCGCGCGGCGCGAACGACGCCGTGCCTGCCCAGCCGTCACTAGCCGGGTCGACGGCCCGCGCGCTGCCGTGCCGCCGCAGCCGCCGCACGTGATGGGCGCGGACGGCTCGCTCGATCGTCTCGCCGACGAGGTCGTCGAGGCGGTTCAGCGGGTAGGGAGCCACGGCGCGCTCATGCCCGCACCGCGGGGAATCTCACCCAGTCGATGAATACGGCGACGAGTACTGCGAGTAGCTGTACGTGCCGTCGCCGTTGATCTCCGTGCCGTTGAGCGTCGGCGTTGGGAAGTTCTCCACCGGCAGGTTGGCGACCGCAGGGCCCATGAAGTCGTGCCAGATCTCGGCCGGCAGCGAGCCGCCGAACACCTGGTAGACGCCCTCGACGTTGTAGAGCGGGATCTCGCCTCCCGGATAGCCGATCCAGACGCACGTTGCGAGCTGCGGCACGTAACCGCAGAACCAGGCGTCCTGGAAGTTCTCGGCTGTACCGGTCTTGCCGGCCGCCGGCCGGCTGATGGCGGCCGCGGTGCCGGTGCCGTGCTGGATCACACCCTGGAGCGCGTACGTCAGCTCGGCGGCGACGTTCGGGCCGAGGACCCGCGTCCCCGACGTGCTGAGCTTCTCGATCAGCTTCCCGTTCGGCCCGCGCACGCTCTCGAACCCCTGCGGCGCGTGATGAATGCCACCCGAGGCGAAGGTCGCGTAGACGTCGGTCATCTCGAGCGGCGTGAACCCAACCGAGCCGAGCGTGATCGCGCAGACCGGCTTGAAGTAGCGACCGCGGCTCGTGATCCCCAGGTGGTGCGCCATCGCGACGACGTTCCGCGCCCCGACCTTCGCGACCAGCTGGGCGAAGATCGTGTTCACGGAGTTCGCAGTCGCATCGAGGAGGTTCATCGTGCCGGCCGACTCATCCGCGTAGTTGTGGACGTCCCACGGCCCGTTGTTCGTCGCGCACTGCGGGTCTGTGATGAAGAGCTCCGGCGGCCCGTAGAAGGTGGAATAGAGCGAGTCACCAGCGCTGAGCGCGGTGGCTAGCGTGATCGGCTTGAAGGAGCTTCCGGTCGAGCGGTGCGCTTGCGTCGCGAGGTTGAACTGCATCCGGCGGCCGCTCGGGAGGTAGTCGACCATGGCCTTCACGGCACCGGTGCGCGGGTCGATCGCGACGAGCGCGGCGGCGGGGTCGGTCGGCGTGTGGAGGACGGAGGTGACCGCATGTAGGGCAAGCCCTTGCAGGCGCGTATCGAGCGTCGTCCTGACCTTGAGGCCTCCAAGCTCCACCTGCCGTTGGCCGAAGTGCGGAAGAGCGGCGAGCTGCTGCGTCGCCCAGCCGAAGAAGTTCGGCTGGTGCAGCTGCGTGTAGAGGTGGCCAGGCCTCAGCAAGAGCGGCTTCCGAGTTGCCGATCGCAGCTTCGCCGCCGTGATGTAGCCGTTCTTCCACATTGCGCGCAGCACCTCGTTCCGGCGGGCGAGGGCGGCGTGCGGGTTGCGGATCGGGTCGTCGGTCGTCGGCGCCTGTGGGAGGCCGGCGAGCAGCGCCGCCTGCACGAGCGAAAGCTGCGAGGCGCTCTTCGAGAAGTACGTCTGCGCCGCGGCCTGCGCGCCGTACGCGTGCCTCCCGTAGAAGACCTCGTTGAGGTAGTCGGCGAGGATCTGCTTCCGCGAGTGCCGCTGGAAGAGCTTCTCCGCGAGGCAGGCCTCCTTGACCTTGCGCGACAGCGTCCGCTGCGGGTTACCGATATAGAGGTTGCGGACGAGCTCCTGAGTAATCGTCGAGCCGCCCTGCACGATGTGGCCCTTCGAGAGGTCCTGGTAGAAGGCGCGGGCGATGCCCTGGTAGTCGAGGGCACCATGCTGCCAGAACCGGGCGTCCTCGATCGCGACCGTGGCCTCCGGCAGCGACGGCGAGATCTGCGAGAGCGGCAGGGGCTGTCGGTTCGTCGCCGACGGGACGACGCCGAGCAGCCGCATGTGGTTCGTGTAGAGGAACGAGTTCTCGCCGAGCGCGAGCGGGCGGAGGTCGGTGAGGCTGCACGTGGAGAGCAGGATCTGCCGCCCGGTGAAGGCGACAGTCGCGAGCACGAGCGCGACGGCCGAGGCGAGCAGGAGCACCAGAACGAGCAGCAGGCTGCGGCGCTTGCGCTGACGACGGCGCAACCGGCCGTGGCGCGCCACGAGCACGCGCTCGAACTCGAGGTCCGCGCGCGACGGCTGCCGCCGGTGCGGCCCGCTTCCGTTCCGACCCTGATCGCCTGCCACTCCTCCGCCATTGTGCTTCATCCAGCGGAGTGAGAAACCGCCCAGGCGGTGCGCGAGAGGCGGTAGAGCACGTGCGGCCGGAGCGGATGGCCCACGGGAACGCGCGGATGCTCGAAATCGCCGGCCCGATCGTGGCTCATCCCGAGCCGCTCCATGACCCGCCACGACCGCGTGTTGAGCCGCGACGTGAACGAGACGATCTCCGCCAGCCCGAGCTCCTCGAAGCCGTAAGCAAGCGCGGCTCGGCCCGCCTCGGTCGCGTAGCCGCAGCCCCAGTGCTCGCGCGCGAGCCTCCAGCCGACCTCGACCGCGGGTGTGAAGTGCTCCTCAAAGCTCGGCCGGGCGAGCCCCACGAAGCCGATGAAGCTCGCGCCGCCCGCAACCTCGACGGCCCACAGTCCCCAGCCCTCGTCCGCGATCTGCAGCCGGGCTCGCTCGGCGAGCGAGTCGCTCTCCTCGCGCGACGGCGGCGACGGGAAGTAGCGCATCGTCTCGGGATCGCCGTTCAGTGCGGCGAAGGGCTCGAGATCCTCGTCCCGCCACTGCCGCAGCAGCAGACGCTCGGTCCGAAACTCGGCCACGCCTCGATGATAGGAAGGCCCGGCGGCAGCGGCGGTTTGCACGCCGCCGGTGTGGGGATCTTCACGTCCGTGACGATCCATGACTTCTTCCACTCGAACGGCTTCGTCATCGCCCGGAACCTCGCCATCGTCCTCGCTGTCGTCTTCTGGCTCGCGCTTGCGTTCTGGGTGAATAAGGACGCGCGCCGGCGAGTGCGTGACCCGTTGCTCGTGCTTCTGGCGACGCTGCTCGGGCTGGCGCCGCCGTATATCGGGCCGGTCGTCTACCTCCTCTTCCGGCCGTCCGAGACGCTCGCGGACGTCCGCTCGCGACGCGTCGAGCTGCAGGCGCTGGAGCAGCAGCTCGCGCGCGCGGAGCCGGGCTGCCCAGTCTGCAACTTCCCGGTCGAGCGCGATTACCTTGCGTGTCCCGTCTGCACGACGATGCTCCGCCAGCCGTGTGCGAGATGCGACGCCCCGCTCGAGCCTCTCTGGCAGATGTGCCCGTACTGCGCAACTCCGATCGAGCCGTCGCAGGTCGACCTCGACGCCGCGCTGACGGCGGAGGCGCAAACGATCACCTTGGTCAACGACGGAATCCCGCTCGTGCCGCAATCCGAGCACCGCGTTGCGGACGCCTAGCTGCCGAAAGAGCCGACGCGGGGACTCGAACCCCGGACCCCATCATTACGAGTGATGTGCTCTACCAGCTGAGCTACGTCGGCGGGGCCTCCCAGTCTAGCCGGGTCGAGCCGCCACTTTTCGCCGTCAGCCGACCGTCAGCAACGCGCTCCGTTGGCCGGTCACGGCGCCCGGGTTCACGCGGCTGACGAGCCTGACGTCCAGGCGGTAGCCGCCCGGGCGCAACGTCCGCTTTGGCAGCGTGATCGTCCTGGCCGGATCGCCGCCGTTGAGGGAACCGCGACTCGCGACGACCGGCTGGCCGTTGGCCCGGTCGAGCGTGACGAGGTAGAGGCAGTCGCGGTTGCAGCCGACGGCGACGGAGGCGGCCGACGAACTCGAGAGTTCCGTCGGGAAGGTGAGCGTGGTTGGAGTGACGCGCGCCACGACCCCGGGGCAGACGACGGCGCCGCGGGCGACTGACCGGATCGCGGTCTTGACTGCGGCTGCGGCCGGCTTCGCGTCGCCGCTCGCGTAGTAGAGCCCGGTGGCGGGCTCCGGCGCCGCCCCGTTGTCGACGAG
>VAXA01000302.1 GCA_005883365.1 Actinomycetota bacterium | reverse complement strand
GACGCCGCCGAGGTGGTTCGTGGGCGATGCCGTCTGCCGCGACCAAGCTGAGCCAGGCGTGAGGGCCTTGAGGTTCTGGGCGAACCCGACCGTCCAGACGGCCGAGTCCGGATAGCTGGGAGGCGGGTTGACGCCGTCGTAGTAGGGCGTCTGGTAATAGACGACGTCCAGCTTCCCGGGGTCGCCTGCGGTCGACCAGGGGAAGATCTGAGTCCCGCTCGTGGTCGTGACGAGGAACGGGCCCTGCCACGTCTGGCCGTGATCGGTGGAGAACGAGTAGTAGACGTGGTGGTCGTCGGTGTAAACGGAGTAGACGTTGCCGGCGCTGTCGACCGAGACGTTCACGAACTGATGCCCGTAGCCGACGGTCGGATCGGGGTTGATGTAGACGGGGTAGTCGGTGAAGGTCAGCCCGCCGTCGGTCGAGACGGCCATGTAGACGCCGTGGTAGTCGCAGGTGCCCGCGATCACGCCGAGCTGTGGTGCACACGCCGTTTCCGCGGCTGTCGTGATCGCGGAGTACGTCTGGTAGATGACGTGCGAGCTCGGATCGATCGCGAGGTTGCCGATCGAGTTCTCCCCGATCTGGAACGCGTGGTTCGCATCGAGAGCCGAGGCGAACTGGGTGAAGGTGAGGCCCGCGTCGGTGCTGCAGCCGACGGTGATCCCCTGCGGGGCGTCGTGGTAGCTGATGCAGACCTTGTTGTTGGTGTCCGCGGCGATCCATTCGCGGTCGTCGAGGGTCTCCGGCGTGGTCACCGGGTTGAGCGACCAGGTGGCGCCGCCGTCCGTAGAGGTGGAGACGTCGACGTTCACGAGCGAGAGGCTCGCGACGTAGACGTTGTAGAAGCCGGCCACGTTCTTGTCCGGCGCGACCGCGAGGTCGGTGTCGCCGCCGCCCGGCGCGAAGCCGGTGTCGTTCGTCTGCGAGACACCGTTCGGCGACACGAGCGTCGTGTAGTGCAGCCCGTTGTCGGTGGAGCGGAAGGCGACGGTGCCGCCGCCGAGGCCGTTCTCGGAGCTGCCGAAGAAGCGACCCGCGCCGTCGGCGCGGATCGCCGGCTCTGACGCGATGTTCGAGCACGCCGCGCTGCCCGGACACGTCGTCCCGGTCGTCTCGGCGAGCGAATAGTTAGCGAAGCTTCCGCCACCGCCCTTGGGGGGCGCGGCCGACGCCACCAGCGCGACTGTCAGCGCCGCCGCAGCAACGCTCGCCAGCAACAACATCGATCTCATCAGTGTTCCTCCCGAGAAGAATTGCCACAACCCGATCCCGGCGTGAACCGGCAGAGCGGCGGGGTTATTGCCGCCAGGAACAGCCTGCAAACACGCCATTTTTCGACTGACGAGTCAGTCAGCGGCTCGAACCCCAGCAGCGGACGGCAATCCGAGATCGGGCGCCGGCTACGCACCGGCGCCGGGCTCGCTCAGGCGGCGGGCGGGATGTTGATGTTCATCCGGAACAGGTTCTCCGGGTCGTACTTCGCCTTGAGCTCGGCGAGCCGGTCGTAGTTCTCGCCGTACCCGGCGCGTGCGAGCTCGTCCTTCTCCTCGCCGAGGCCCGGGAAGTTGAGGTAGACGCGTCCGGTCGAGTAACGCTCCATCGCGTCCCAGACCTCCCTGGCCCAGGCGATCGCCTCGTCGTTCTGCGCCGGGTCGGTCCAGCTGGCCTCGACGGCCACGAGGAACTGCGTGTCGCGGCCGCCGTACGCCGTCTCGGTCTCGCCGACGCGGCTCATCGCCCCACCGTGGTGCCAGATCCCGACGTCGGTGAGCGGTGTCGGCCTGCGGCCGGCGAACTCCAGAATCTCGCCGATCGCCTCGTCCGTGAGCTCGGCGAGGGCCCGCGACTTCCAGTAGCGGCGCTCGCCCTTCGGGAAGATCGCGTCGAAGCCGCTCTGCAGGCCGAGCCACGGCCACGGGCCACTAGCGTCGACGAGCGGCTGCGCGAGCTCGCGCAATGGCTGCACGATCCGCTCGCCCTCCTCGACCGGGCCGCAATAGGCGGCCGCAACGACGACCGCGGGCGTGCCGTGGAGCTCGGGCGGGAACGGCTCGTGCGGCGGCACGCTCCAGCAGATGGCGAGCGAGCTCAGCTCTTCCGGCGCCGCTGCCATGAAATCGCGCCAGGCGGGCAGGATCGTCCGAGCCTCCTCGAGCGGATAGAAGATCGCTCCGACGAACACCGTCGGTCCCACCGGGTGCGCGCGGAACTCGAACGACGTGACGACGCCGAAGTTGCTGCCGGCACCGCGCACGGCCCAGAACAGGTCCTCGTTCTC
>VAXA01000008.1 GCA_005883365.1 Actinomycetota bacterium | reverse complement strand
CGACCATCTTCGACGCGGCGAGCTGGAACGGCGTCGCGATCGACTCGACCTGCGGCGGCCACGGCACGTGCAAGAAGTGCAAGGTCAAGGTCGTCTCCGGTAACGCACCGATCAGCCCGGTCGATCCGCGCGCCTTCACCGTCGAGGAGCTGAAGAACGGCTGGCGCCTCGCGTGCCGCGCGAACACGCAGGAGGACCTCACGATCGAGGTGCCGACGTTGCAGACGAGACCGAAGGCCGCGCTCGCCGGCGTGGGGCGCCACGTGATCCTGCGGCCGGCCGTGCAAAAGCGCTACGTCGAGCTCGAGGAGCCGACGCTCGACGACCAGCGCTCGGACCTCGAGCGCCTGCTCGACGCGATGGACGACGTCGAGCCGCGAGTCCCGCTCGAGGTCGTGCGCACGCTCGGCCACGTACTTCGCGCGTCCGACTGGAAGGTGACCGCAGTCCTCGCGGACGACGTGCTCGTCGACGTGGAAGAGGGCGACACGAGCAGCAGCCGCCACGCGATCGCCTTCGACCTCGGCACTACGACGGTTGTCGCGACGCTGCTCGACCTCGAGACGGGACTGCCGAAGGCGGTGCGCTCGATCCTCAACGCGCAGCAGCCGTTCGGCGCGGACGTGATCTCCCGGATCTCGGCGATCATGATGGAAGACGATGCGCTCGAGCGGCTGCAGCAGCACGCGCACGAGACGCTCCAGCAGCTCACGGGCGAGGTGTGCGCGGAAGCGGACGTCGATCCGGCCGAGGTCTACGAGATCGTCGTCACCGGCAACCAGACGATGATCCAGATCGCGCTCGGCATCGACCCGGAGCCGTTGTCGATGGCGCCCTTCACCGTCGTTACGCGGAGCATGCCGGAGGCGACGGCGACCGACTTCGGCGTCGCCGTCCACCGGCGCGCCCCTGCCGTCACGTTCCCCGCACTCGGCGCGTACGTCGGCCCCGACATCGTCGCCGGCATCCTTGCGACGGGAATCACGCTCGACCGGCGGGTGCGCCTCTTCATCGACGTCGGCACGAACTCGGAGATCGTGCTCGGCTCCTCCGCGAAAACGATCGCGACCGCCGCCCCGGCCGGCCCTGCGTTCGAGGCGGCGCAGATCCGCTGCGGCATGCGCGCCGCGGACGGCGCCATCGAGGGCGTGAAGATCGTCGACGGCGAGGTCGAGCTGGCGGTCATCGGCGACGTCGCGCCCCTCGGCCTGTGCGGCTCGGGGTTGGTCGACGCGGTTGCGGAGCTCGTCGGCGCCGAGATGCTCGACCACTCCGGGCGCTTCATCCTCGACACGTCAGAGCGCTTCGGCAAGATCGGCGAGGAGAACGTCTTCTACCTCAGCGACGAGGTCTACCTCTCGCAGCGCGACGTACGCGAGCTCCAGTTCGCGAAGGCATCCATCGCCACCGGCTGGAACCTGCTCTGCCGAGATCTCGACATGGAACCGGAGGAGATCGCACAGGTACTGCTCGGCGGCTCGTTCGGCTCGTACCTCAGCGCGGCGAGCGCGGTGAAGATCGGGCTCGTGCCGAGGCTGCCGCTGACGCGCATCGTCTCGGCCGGGAACGTCGCCGGCGAGGGCGCGAAGATCGCCGCTCTCTCGGTGACCGAGCGCGCGGCCGCGAAGGCCGTGCTCGACGAGGTCGAGTACGTCGAGCTCTCCGGCCGCGCCGATTTCAACGACCTGTTCGTCGACCAGCTCGCCTTCCCGGGATGAATACACGTCTCGAAGAGACACGGCCGGAACCAGGTTCCGGACGTGTCCGAAACGGGCCAGCCGCAGCCGTGAAAACGGCCCGCGCACGCGCCCCTCGTCCGACTGGGACTGGTCCAGAGTCGACACGTCCGGAGCCAGGTTCCGGACGTGGTCGGAGTGGACATGGCCCGCAGGTCGTGGTGGCTTGCGGCGCGCTGGCGCTCCACGTGAGGCAGATCGCCGCCCGGCGCGGTTGGGACGTCGAGGTGCGCGCGGTCCCGCCGGAGCTGCACAACCGGCCAGAGCGGATCCGTGCCGCCGTCGAGGACGCGGCCGCCGGCGACGACGTCGCCGTCGCGTACGCGCACTGCGGCGCCGACCTCGCGGGCTTCCCGCGCCTCGCGGGCGCGCACTGCTACGAGGTCTTCGGCGCCGAGCACGAGCCGGGCACCTACTTCCTCACCGACTTCCTGGTCCGCAGCTTCGACCGCGTCGTCTGGCGCGGGCTCGGCCTCGACCGGCATCCCGAGCTACTCGAGGAGTACTTCCGCAACTACGAGAAGGTCGTCTGGCTCGCGCAGGAGCCGACCGCCGAGTTGCGTGCCGGAGCGGAGCGGGCGGCGGCCCGCCTGCGCCTGCCGCTCGAGGTCCGCGCGACGGGCATGGAAGGATTGGAGCGGGAGCTGGAGAGACTGCTGTGCTGATCAACGACCTGCCGCGCTACGAGATCCTCGACGAGGCCGCCCTCGCCGAGCTCGAACGCGGCTGGCGACGGATCGTCAGCGAGCTCGGGATCGAGTTTTTGCACCCGGAGGCTCTCGAGGTCTTCAAGAGCGCGGGCCAAGAGGTCGAGGGCGAGCTCGTCCGCTTCGACCCCGACTGGATCCTCGAGCAGGTCGCGAAGGCGCCGGCGGAGTTCGACCTGCAGGCGCGCAACCCCGAGCGCACGGTCCACATCGGCGGCAACCACATGGTCTTCTCCGCCGTCTACGGCTGCCCCTTCGTGCGCGAGGGCGCCGAGCGCCGCGACGCGACCTACGACGACTTCCAGAACCTCGTCAGGCTCGCACAGTCCTTCCCGCAGCTCGACTCGCCCGGCGGGACGATCTGCGAGCCGAACGACAAGCCGCTCGACTCGCGGCACCTCGACATGGTCTTCGCGCTGCTGACGCTCTCCGACAAGCCGTTCATGGGCTCGGTCACGTCCGGGCCGAACGCCGTCGACACGATCGCGATGGCGGAGATGGTCTTCGGCAAGGCGTCGCTCGAGCAGACCCCGGCGATCATCTCGCTGATCAACGTCAACTCGCCGCTCCGCTACGACGACCGGATGCTCTCCGCGCTCGTCGAGTACGCGAGGGCCGGGCAGGCGACGGTGATCACGCCGTTCCTGCTCATGGGAGCGATGTCACCGGTGTCGATCGCGGCGACGCTCGCGCAGCAGGTCGGCGAGGCGCTCGCCGGGATCGCGCTCGTCCAGACGATCCGCCCCGGCTGCCCGGTCGTGTTCGGCTCCTTCCTCTCGAACACCGACATGCAGTCGGGGTCGCCGAGCTTCGGCACGCCCGAGTCGGCGGTCGGCCTCCTCTGCACCGGCCAGATCGCCCGCCACTACAACCTCCCGTTCCGCGGCGGCGGAGCGCTCACGTCGTCGCAGGTCGTGGACGCGCAGGCGGGCTACGAGTCGATGATGTCGCTCTGGCCCACGTTCCTCGCGGGGACGAACTTCGTCATGCACTCCGCGGGCTGGCTCGAGTCGGCGCTGGTCTCCTGCTACGAGAAGTTCGTCGTCGACGTCGAGCAGCTCCGGATGCTGCACGCGGCGTTCCAGCCGCTCACGATCGACGAGGAAGCGCTCGCGTACTCGGCGCACCAGGAGGTCGGCCAGGGCGGGCACTTCCTCGGCGCCGCGCACACGCTCGAGCGCTTCCGCGAGTGCTTCTACCGGCCGCTCGTCTCCACCACCGAGAACTACGAGCGCTGGAACCGCAACGGGGCCCACGACACGGCCGCCCGCGCGTCCGAGATCTGGAAGAAGACGCTCGAGGAGTACGAGAAGCCGCCGATCGACGAAGGCCTCGAGGGCGAGCTCAAGGCGTACGTCGATCGGAGAAGGAAGGAGCTGGGGGACTGATGCCAACCGTACGAGACGTGATGTCGACGACTCTCCTGACGGTGGACGCGACCGCGACCCTGACCGAGGCGGCCGCGCAGATGGACGGGCGAGTGGTGGGAGCGGCGCTCGTGATGAACGGCGAGCTCCTCTCCGGGATCCTCACCGAGCGCGACATCCTGCACGCCGTCGCAACCGGCCAGGTGGAGGGGACGAAGGTCGGCGCCTGGATGACGCATGACCCGGAGTCGGTCACGCCGGACGAGCGGCCCGGGCACGCCGCGGCGATCATGCTCCATGGGGGTTTCCGCCACCTACCCGTGGTCGACGGCGGCACGCCGATCGGGATCCTCTCGATCCGTGACCTCATGCGCGTCGTGATCGACGACGAAGCGCCCCGCGGAGCCTGAGTTGTTCATCGCCGGCGAGTGGACGACAGCCGAGTCGGGCGAGACGTTCGACGCCGAGTCGCCTGCCACCGGAGAGACGATCGGGGCGGTCCAGCAGGGTGGGCGCGAGGACGCGCGGCGCGCGATCGGCGCGGCGAACCGAGCGGCCGGCGACTGGGCCCGCGCGAGTGCGTTCGAGCGGGCGGCGGCGATGCACCGCGTCGCCGACCAGGTTGAGCGGCGCCACGAGGGCCTCGTCCACACGCTGACGCTCGACCAGGGAAAGCCGCTAGCCGAGTCGCGCGACGAGGTCGAGGAGCTCGTCCAGTACTGGCGCGGCGCCGCCGAGGACGCGAAGCGGCTCGAGGGGCGCCTCCCCAACTCGACCTCCTCGGGCAAGCGTGTCCTCCTCCTGCGCCGCCCGCGCGGGGTCATCGGCGTGATCACGCCCTGGAACTGGCCGTACACGATGCCGGCCGAGCTGATCGCCCCCGCACTCGCCTGCGGAAACGCCGTGGTGTGGACGCCCGCGTCGACCACCGCCGTCGCCGGCATCGCCCTCGCAGAGTGCGTCGCCGAGGCCGACCTGCCGCCGGGCGTCTTCAACCTCGTCACCGGGCCGGGCTCGGTCGTCGGCGACGAGATCGCGCGCAACCCGGGCACGCACGGGATCGGCTTCATCGGCTCGACCGAGACCGGGCGGCGCGTGGCCGCGGCGGCCGCCGGCAAGGCGGCGGTGCTCGAGCTCGGCGGCAACGGCCCGGTGGTCGTCCTCGACGACGCCGACCTCGACCTCGCAGCCGAGGCGACCGTGGCCGCCTGCTTCCTCTGCGCCGGCCAGAGCTGCACGGCCGGCGAGCGCCTGCTCGTCCACCGCGACGTGCGCGAGGAGTTCGTCGCGAAGCTCGCGCGGCTCGTCGTGGAGCGTGTCCTCCTCGGTGACCCCTTCGCGGAGACGACCACGATGGGCCCCCTCAACAACGAAGGCGTGGCGGCGAAGATGGACGAGCACGTCGCCGACGCGCTCGAGCGCGGCGCGCAGGCGGTGCACGGCGGTGAGCGCGCCGCGGGCTTCCCCACCGATCTCTACTGGCAGCCGACGATCCTCGACGGCGTCCCGGCCGACGCGCTCGTCGCCACCGAGGAGACGTTCGGCCCGGTTGCCCCCGTCGTCGCCATCGACTCGCTCGAGCACGCGATCGAGCTGGCGAACGCGTCCCCGTACGGGCTCCTCTCGGCGATCTTCACCCGCGACCTCGCCAAGGGTCTGCGGTACGCCGACGCGGTCCGCACAGGCTGGGTGAACGTCAACGAGTCGTCCAACTACTGGGAGACGCACCTGCCGTTCGGCGGCCGCGCGGGCACCGCCAGCGGCATCGGACGCGTGGGCGGTTCCGCGCCGATGGAGGCGTTCACCGAGCTGCAGACGGTCGTGATGGCGTGACCTGGGACTACGTGATCGTTGGGGGCGGTTCCGCAGGCTGCGCGCTCGCGGCGCGGCTGACCGAGGATGCCTCGACGCGCGTGCTCGTGCTCGAGGCAGGACGCCCCGACCACCTCTGGGATCCCTTCATCCACATGCCGGCCGCCCTCTCCTTCCCGATCGGCAACCCTCGCTACGACTGGATGTACCGCTCCGAGCCGGAGCCGTTCATGCACGGCCGTCGCGTCTACCACGCGCGCGGCAAGGTGCTCGGCGGCTCGAGCTCGATCAACGGGATGATCTTCCAGCGCGGCAATCCGCTCGACTACGAGCGCTGGGGCTTCGAGGAGTGGGACTACGCGCACTGCCTCCCGTACTTCAAGAAGATGGAGACCTGCCTCGCCGGCGCCGACGAGTGGCGCGGCGGCAACGGGCCGATCGTGCTCGAGCGCGGGCCGGCGGCCTCTCCCCTCTTCGCGGCGTTTTTCGAGGCGGTGCAACAGGCCGGCTACGAGCTGACCGAGGACGTCAACGGCTACCGGCAGGAAGGCTTCGCCGCGTTCGACCGGACGATCCACCGCGGCCGGCGCGTGAGCGCGGCGCGTGCGTACCTGCACCCGGCGCTGAGCCGCCCGAATCTCGAGGTCCGCTGCCGGGCGTTCGTCGACCGAGTCGTCTTCGGGGGCTCGCGCGCAACGGGCGTCCAGCTCGCAGGCGGCGAGGTCGTGCAAGCCGCCGAGGTGATCCTCTGCGGCGGCGCGATCAACTCGCCCCAGCTCCTGCAGCTCTCGGGGGTCGGCAACCCGCGCGAGCTCGAGCCGCTCGGCGTCGGCGTCGTGCACGACCTGCCGGCCGTCGGCGAGAACCTCCAGGACCACCTCGAGGTCTACGTCCAGCACTCCTGCACGCAGCCGGTATCGGTGCAACCGGCGCTGAAGAAGTGGCGGCGACCGGAGATCGGCGCCCGCTGGCTCTTCCTGCGCAGCGGGCCCGGCGCGACGAACCACTTCGAGGCCGGCGGCTTCGCGCGGTCGAACGACGAGGTCGCCTACCCCAACCTCATGTTCCACTTCTTGCCGCTCGCGATCCGCTACGACGGCTCGGCGCCGAAGGGTGGCCACGGCTACCAGGTGCACGTCGGGCCGATGTACTCCGACGTGCGCGGCTCGCTCAAGATCACGAGCGCCGACCCACACACGCACCCCGCGCTGCGCTTCAACTATCTCTCCACGCTGAACGACCGCCGCGAATGGGTGGAAGCGATCCACGTCGCGCGCACGATCCTCGAGCAGCCGGCCTTCGCGCCGTACGACGGAGGAGAGACGTCGCCGGGACCGTCGGTGCGGAGCGACGAGGAGATCCTCGACTGGGTCGCACGTGACGCCGAGACGGCGCTCCATCCCTCCTGCACGTGCGCGATGGGAGCGGTGGTCGACCCGGCGACGATGCGCGTCTACGGGCTCGACGGGATCCGCGTCGTCGACGCCTCCGTCTTTCCCTTCGTCCCGAACGGGAACATCTACGCGCCCGTGATGATGGTGGCCGAGAAGGCAGCCGACCTGATCCGTGGAGTCACGCCGCTCGAGCCCCTCCGCCTCGACTACTACCGCCGTGCTCAACCAGCTCCGAATCGATGAGCTCCTCGCCGCGATCGGCGAGCGGACGCCGGCGCCGGCGAGCGGCGCGGCGACCGCGCTGACCGCCGCGCTCGCCGCCGCCCTCGCCGAGCTCTCCGCCCGCTACGCCGGCAACGAGGGCGATGCCGAGCGCGCGAACGCGCTCGCGGCCGAGCTCCTCCGGCTCGGAGATGCGGACGCGGCGGCGTATGCAGCCTTCATGGCGGACCGAAACGACGAGACGCGCGCCGAGATCGTGCGCATCCCGGAGGAGATCGCTGGCCACGCCGACGAGGTCGTAGCGCTCGCGCGCCGCGCGGCCGACGAGCTGACCACGAGCGTCGCCGGGGACGCGAGGGCCGCCACCGAGCTCGGCAGCGCCGCGGCCGGCGTCGCCCGCGGCCTGGCCGACCTCAATCGCGCGGGATCTTGAGCTCCCGCCCGACGTAGAAGCCGGAGACCTCCTCCAGGACGTACGGCGCCATCGCCCGCCGCCGTTCCGACTCCACCTCCGACCGCCGGTAGCGGTCGCGCGATTCGGCCGAGTCCCAGACCGAGATGCCGACCACCTCGTTCCCGTCGGGCGAGATCAGCTCGTACGCCCGCAGCATCCCTTCGGGGAACTCGCTCGGTCGCCACGAGCGGCTGAACTCCTCGCGCGAGCCCGGCTTCAGCTTCCGCGTCGTGATCCAGACGTACGCGCCGTCGAGCTCCATGGTGCGCAGTCTCGCAGGAGGGCCCCGTAAATGCCAAAGCCCGCGAACCGCTTGCGCAGTCCCCGGGC
>VAXA01000301.1 GCA_005883365.1 Actinomycetota bacterium | reverse complement strand
TCGGCGGCATCTGCCCCTGGAACTACCCGCTGATGATGGCCGTCTGGAAGATGGGGCCGGCGCTAGCGGCGGGCAACCTCCAGATCCTCAAGCCGTCGGAGCAGACACCGCTCTCGCTCCTCCGCTTCGTCCAGCTCGCGCAGGAGGTCATTCCGGCCGGCGTGCTCCAGGTCGTGACCGGCGACGGCGTCCCGGTCGGGCACCGAATCGTCGAGCACCCGGCGATCGGGATGGTCTCCCTCACCGGCGACGTGGAGACGGGCAAGACCATCGCTCGCACCGCCGCCGACACGGTGAAGCGCGTCCATCTCGAGCTCGGCGGCAAGGCTCCGATGGTGATCTTCGACGACGCCGATCCGAAGGCGGTCGCCGAGGGAATCCGGCTCGCCGGCTACTGGAACTCCGGCCAGGACTGCACCGCCGGTTCGCGCGTCATCGCGGGGCCGCGGATCTACGACACGCTGCTCGAGGAGCTCGTCCCGCAGGTCGAGTCGCTCAAGGTCGGCGACCCGCTCAACGACGAGACCGAGATGGGCTCGGTCATCTCCCACGAGCAGCAGGAGCGGATCCTCGGCTTCCTCGAGCGCGCGAAGGGCGCGACGATCCTCACAGGCGGAGGCACGAACGGCGACCGCGGCTTCTTCGTCCAGCCGACGATCGTCACCGACGTCAAGCAGGAGGACGAGATCGTGCAGCGCGAGGTGTTCGGGCCCGTCGTGACCGTGCAGAAGTTCGCGGACGACGACGAGGCGATACGCTGGGCGAACGACGTCCGCTACGGGCTCGCCGCGTCGGTCTGGACGCGCGACGTCGGGCGTGCGATGAACGCGGCGCGAAAGCTCCAGTTCGGGTGCGTGTGGGTGAACGACCATCTCCTGCCGCTCTCGTCCGAGCTGCCGCACGGCGGCTACAAGCAGTCCGGCTACGGCAAAGACATGTCCATCTACTCCATGGAGGAGTACACGCAGCTCAAGCACGTCGCGATCAAGATCGACTAGAGGGAGCGGAGGGCGACGGCCTGCGCGAGGTCGTCCCAGACGCGCTCGAAGCCTGCCTCGCAGTCTCCGTGCACGGTGACCGTGCGCCCGCCGACGCGGACGTACCGGCTCGCGATGTCCGGGAGAACGCCCCCGCATTGGCGGTTCGTGAGGTGCGCCTGCTGGATCTCGCGCTCGAGCTGTCGCACCCGCGTCAGCACGAGCTGTCGCCGGACGCCCGGCTGCGAGCCCTTGCTGTGGACGCTTCCGTCAGGCTGGATCGTGACGCTGTACCCGCGCACGTTCCCACCCGTGATCCCGAAGGCGATCGGCGTGCGACGGGCCGCGCTCGTCCCGCACGCGGCGGCCACGAGAGCGAGCACGACGACAGCAACGACCAGTGCCGGGCGCACGCGCCGACGGTAGCGCGAACGGCCCCTGCAGGGCGACGCTCTTCAGGCGGGTCGCAGGAGGTCGCCCCTCGGCGTCGGCGCGACCCGCCTGGCGACGCCGACCATCGACAGGAACGCGGCGACGACAGAGGGGTCGAACTGCGTCCCGGAGCACCGCTCGACTTCGGCGAGTGCGTCTTCGGCCGCTACCGGCTCGCGATACGGGCGCAGGTGCGTCATCGCATCGAAGGCGTCGACGACCGCGAAGATGCGGGCGGCAAGCGGGATGTTCGGGCCTGCGAGCTGCCGCGGATACCCGCAACCGTCCCAGCGTTCGTGGTGGCAGCCGACGACGTCCCGGACGAGCGGCGAGAGGAAACGAAGGCGGCGCACCAAGTCCTCACCGAGCCTCGGGTGCCTGCGCACGACCCGCATCTCGCTCGGCGTCAGCCGGTCCGGCTTGAGGAGGATCGCGTCGGGGATCCCGATCTTGCCGATGTCGTGCAGCAGGTAGGCATGCCCGAGGCCTTCCTGCAGCGCGAGCTCCGGGCTGGCGATCGAGGTGAGGTTGAGGGCGAGGTCCGCGACGCGCTCGGCGTGACGGCACGTTCCCGGGTGTCGTAGCTCGAGCGCGGCGAGCAGGGCGGCGACTGCACGATCCCCGTCGCCGAGCCGGAGGGGCAGCCGCACCGCAGCGGCGGAGATGCTCATTTCCGCATTCTTCGGCCCACCTTCCTGCAGCGCGAGCTCCGGGCTGGCGATCGAGGTGAGGTTGAGGGCGAGGTCCGCGACGCGCTCAGCGTGACGGCACGTTCCCGGGTGTCGTAGCTCGAGCGCGGCGAGCAGGGCGGCGACTGCACGATCCCCGTCGCCGAGCCGGAGGGGCAGCCGCACCGCAGCGGCGGAGATGCTCATTTCCGCATTCTTCGGCCCACCGGCGCGCAGCGCGAGATGCATTTGCGTCATCCCATCGTGATTTGAAGCACCTGCATCAAAGGCTTGCCCGAGCCCAGCAGGAGGCGTAGCTTGGGGTGAGCGGCATGAGCAGGCTTGCTGCGGAGCTCGACGATCTCGGCGGCGCCGACATCACCGGGGCGCTCGAGGAGCTGCCGGTGCGCTCTTTCGTCGTCGACGGCGAAGGCGTCGTTCGCTGGCAGAACGCCGCCTCCCTCGCCGCGATCGGCGACTGGGCCGGCCGCAAGTGGTACGAGGTCGTGTCGGAGAATCAGACGCAGGAGCTCGAGGCGGTGGTCCGCCGGATCATCTGCTCCGGGGATCCGGCCGAGCTGACGTTCGACGTCCGCGAGTCGGGTGGAGTAACCGTCCCGCGCGAGATCAGCGCAGCCCCGCTGCGCGAGGGTGGCGCCGTCGTCGGGCTGTTCGGGGTCTCGGTGCCCGTCCGCTCGCAGGGCGCGCAGCCGCCCCCCGAAGGCTCGAGGCTCACGCGGCGGCAGCTGGAGGTCCTCCAGCTTCTCGCGGAGGGGAAGTCGACCCAGCAGATCGCGGACGAGCTCGTCCTCAGCAAGACGACTGTGCGCAACCACATCGCGCACGTCCTGGCGAACCTCGGGGCACACACGCGTGTGCAGGCGGTGATCGCGGCGATCAAGGCAGGGCTCGTGCGTCTGCCGCCGCCGGAAGATCGATAGCACGCGGAGGCGGACTCGCGATCGAGTCCGCCTGACGCCGCAGTGTCTAGGTATGGGCCGGTCGTGTTGCGCTCGCGGAGCGGTGTGCACGAACTCGGAGCCCGTCTCTCGAAGACATCCTGTGCGACTCACACCGCCGCCGCACCGGCCGGAGGGTTGGTTCATCGGCACCAACCGTTGTGGCTCGATCGAGGGACGGGCACCGCAGCCGACCCGGACGTAGCGTGCGCGAGCGCCTAGCCCTTCGCGTACTCCTCGGCCGTTCGTGGGTCGAACTCGAAGCCGACCACCGGCTCGTCGCCGACGACCCAAGCATCATGCTCTGGCTCGATCACGTACGCCTGGCCGGCGCGGATGTCCTGCTCGGTTCCGTCGTCGTGGGCGACATGCATCGTGCCCGATTGGATGACGCCGACGTGATGCAGCTGGCAACTGTCGGTGCCAGCGACCGGCTTGATGCAGTCGACCATTTCCAGCCTGGCTCGAGGGACATACGGGACGCGCTCGTACCGCCCATCCGGACGATCTCGACCTTCGTCTTGTCCGGCGCCCGCGTCTCGTCAGGCGCCGAGAAGTCGCGTGCTTCCACCCCTGCCATCGAAGCCTCCTCCCGTCGGTTACTACCCCGAGGACGATCCTAAATCTGGACAGGCCGTCGGCCAAGGCGCGCGGGGCCGCTGGGCGGGCTACCCCTGTTTGGGGATACGGGGTCCGGTCATTGCCGCCGACCGCCTTACGAATGTACGCCGTCGCCTCTGCGGCCGACGCTCCGCGGGACTTTTCGCGGCGTCTACGCGCGGCCCTTTGGGGGGTCTACGGGCTGCTCGGCGTGCTCCTGCTCGCCTACCTCGTGTGGCTGCTCGTGCGCCCGGCGGGTCAGGAGTCGCTGCTCGTGGACGGCTGGGGGTCGGCGGCCTTCGAGATCGTCGTAAGCGTGCTCGTGCTTCAGCGGGGTCTGACGACGAGGCGCGACCCGACGGTGCCCGTGGCTCTGGGAACCGGAATGCTGATGTGGGCGTTGGGGGACCTCGTCCTCACGTTCGAGTCACAGTACGGCGCAGCTTCGTCGCCTTCGCCCGCGGACGCCTTCTACATCGCGTTCTTCCCCCTCGCCTACCTGGCGGTTGTGTTGATGGTGCGAGGGGAGGTGATCCGACTTGCGCCGGCGCTCCTGCTCGATGGCGGAATCGCCGGCCTGGGAGCCGCCGCGCTCTGCGCCGCCTTCGCGTTCCGCGGCGTCGAGCGACTCGCGGGCGGAAGCGCCGCCGAAGTTGCGACGAACCTCGCTTATCCCCTCGGCGACGTCTTGTTGCTGACACTGGTCGTTGGCGGCACCGTGCTGCTGTCCGGGAAGAGACGCCGAGGGTGGTATCTCGTCGCCGCCGGCTGTGCGCTGAACGCGGCCGGAGACACGTTCAACCTCTTCCACGGCGGGGGCGCCCCGGCACTCGGCTCGATCGTCGACGCGATCGCCTGGCCCGGCTCGCTGTATTTGCTGTCGATCTCCGTCTGGCTCCCCGACCGGGCGTCGGATCCCCTCGCCGAAACGCCCACTCCGGGGTTCCTGCTGCCGGGCGCGGGAGCCGTCGCCGCCGCCTCGGTACTTCTATGGGGGAACCTCGGCTCTACCAGCGCCGTCGCGGTGGGCCTCGCTGCGGCGACGTTGGCCGTGGCCGGGCTCCGTAGTGCGCTCTCGCTGCACAGCCTGCGCGGCCTGACGATCGAACGGCAGCAACAGGCGGTGACCGACCAGCTGACGGGACTCGGCAACCGGCGACGCCTCGATCAGGTCCTCGAGCAGTTTTTCGCAACACCGTCTGCGAAGGGATCAGAAGGTCTCGCCTTTCTGTTCGTCGACCTCAACCACTTCAAGGAGGTCAACGATTCCTTCGGGCACGGAGCGGGCGACGAGCTGCTCAGGCAGATCGGCCCTCGGATCGCGGCCTGCCTCGGCGAGCGCGACCTGCTCCTCCGGATCGGGGGCGACGAGCTCGCGGTCATCCTCTTCGACAACGACACGGACCGTGGCGTCTCCACTGCCGAGCGGCTCTCAGCTGCGATCAGCGAGCCCTTCGTGCTGGAGATGGTCACCGTCCGCATCGGCGCGAGCATCGGGATCGCGCTGGCGAGCGCGCACGGCGACGATCCCGACGCACTCATGCGGTGCGCCGACCAGGCGATGTATCGCGCTAAGGACACCGGAGCGGCCTACGCCGTGTACGACCCCGAGATCGATACGCAGATCGACCGGCTGCGCCTCGCGGACGACCTGCGCGCGGCGCTCGAGAACGAGGAGCTCGAGCTCCACTACCAGCCCCAGATCGACCTCGGCTCCGGCTCGGTCGTCGCCGTGGAGGCACTCCTCCGCTGGCCGCACCCGCGCCTGGGCTTCGTACCTCCTCTCGACTTCCTGCCGCTCGCGGAGGACGCA
>VAXA01000300.1 GCA_005883365.1 Actinomycetota bacterium | reverse complement strand
CCCGAGGGTCCGCAGCTGGTCGCAGGAGAGAACGGCGAAGCCGAGCGCGCGCGCCGAGTCGAGGTCCTCGGCGCCGTAGAGCGAACCGCGCAGCCCGGCCTGCACCGACGCCCGCGGTTCGATCAACCCCTCCTCGACCGCGCGCTTGAACGTCGTGCCGTGAAAGAAGCGTTGGCCGAAGTACTCGTCCCAGGTGTCGCCGTGGGCATCGAGCTGGACGAGGGCCAGCGGTCCGTGCCGGCTAGCGAGAACGCGCAGCTCCGCGAGCGTGACGGAGTGATCTCCGCCGAGGGCGAGCGGGAAGACGCCGCGACCGACGAGCGCGGCGAGCGCCTCCTCCACCTGCCCGTATGTGCGCTCGACATCGCCGGGCGAGACGGGCACGTCGCCGTAGTCGACAATCGAGAGCGCCTCGACGACGTTGACGCCGAGCGCCGGGTTGTACGGCCGCAGCAGCGCCGACGCGGAGCGGATCGCCTCGGGGCCGAAGCGCGGCCCCGTCCGGTAGCTCGTCGCCGTGTCGAACGGGATGCCGTAGACGGCGGCGTCCACGTCGGACAGGTCCGTCGTGTGGGGCGCCCGCATGAATGTGCGGATCCCCGCGAAGCGCGGCATCACCCGGGCGTCGAGCGGCCTGTGATGGGGCGAGTCCGTCATGCGCATAAGCCTCGCACAGCTGCGTCCCGGCGGACCTGCCGAGCCCGGCCGGTCGTATGAGCGGTGTGCGTCGCGCGGGGACAGTCCTCTTGGTCGCGGGCATTTGCGCCGCCTGCGGCTCCTCGCACCCGGCCCCGCCGCCGCTCCACGTCGCGAACTCTTACCTCGGGCTCGACTGCGGGAACGCGTTCCCCTGCCCTCATCTCGGCATTGCCGTCTGGCTGAAGGCTCCGGCTAGCCGCGTGACGGTCACGCTCCACGGCCGGCGCGTGACGCTTGTGACCCACCGGCGATACGAGTACGGCCGCGCCTGGACCGGTTTCGTACGCGACCGGGTCGCTGAACGCCTGGCGGTAGCGGACGACATGAGCCGCACGGTCCAGCTCACGGTCGACGCGGTCGGTCCGAACGGCATCGTGCGCCGCGCCACGGTCAGGAGCCCGGTCAGCCCCGGCTGGGGCTAGCGGGTCTGCGGGAAGCCGAGATCGACCCGCGACGTCGCGGGATCGGGCCAGCGCGAGGTGACGACCTTGCCGCGCGTGTAGAAGTCGATCGCCTCGGGCCCGTAGACGTGCCGGTCGCCGAAGAGCGACGACTTCCACCCGCCGAACGAGTAGTAGGCGACGGGCACCGGGATCGGAACGTTGACTCCGACCATGCCCGCCTGCACCTCGAACTGGAATTGCCGCGCCGCGCCGCCGTCGCGGGTGAAGATCGCGACGCCGTTGCCGTAGGGGCTCTCGTTGACGAGCCGCACAGCCTCCTCGTACGTCGCTACGCGCGTCACCCCGAGCACCGGCCCGAAGATCTCGTCGACGTACGCCTTCATCTCCGGCGTCACGTCGTCGAGCAGGCTCGGATTGAGGAAGAAGCCCTCGCTCGGCACGCCCGCCCTGCCGTCGACGACGACCGTGGCGCCCTCGGCCGGCGCGTTCTCGACGTACGCCGCGACCCGGTCGCGGTGCTCTTGCGTCACGAGCGGTCCCATCTCGGACGACGGGTCCATCCCGTCGCCGACCCTCACCTTCGGGATCCGCTCCTTGATCGCGTCGACGAGAGGCTGCGCGACGTCGCCGACGGCCACGACGACGGAGACGGCCATACAGCGCTCGCCCGCCGAGCCGTAGCCCGCCGAGACAGCGGCGTCGGCGGCAGCGCTCACGTCCGCGTCCGGCAGGACGATCATGTGGTTCTTGGCGCCGCCGAGCGCCTGGCAGCGCTTGCCGCCCGCGGTCGCCTTCTCGTAGACGGCGCGTGCGACCGGAGTCGAGCCGACGAACGAGATGGCGGCGACGTCCGGATGCTCGAGCAGCGCGTCGACGGCGACGCGATCCCCCATGATCACGTTGAAGACGCCGTCGGGCAGGCCCGCCTCCCGCAGCAGCTCGGCGACCCAGAGCGAGGCGGACGGATCCTTCTCCGACGGCTTGAGCACGAAGCAGTTGCCGCACGCGATGGCCGGAGCCCACATCCACATGGGCACCATCGCGGGGAAATTGAACGGGGTGATTCCGACGACGACGCCCAGCGGCTGCCGGATCGAGTAGACGTCGACCCCTGTCGACGCCTGCTCGGAGTGCTCCCCCTTGAGCAGCGTCGGGAGGCCGCAGCAATGCTCGACGACCTCGAGCCCGCGCGTCACCTCGCCGAGCGCGTCGGAGAAGACCTTGCCGTGCTCGCGGACGAGGATCTCGGCCGCCTCCTCGCGCCGCGCGTGGAGGAGCTCACGGATGCGGAAGAAGAGCTCGGCGCGCTTCGCGAGCGACGTAGCACGCCAGCCGGGGAAGGCGTCCTTCGCCGCCTGCACCGCCGCGTCGACCTCTTCCACCGCCGCGAAGTCGACGGCGCCGGCCTGCCGGCCGGTGGCCGGGTTAAAGACGGGCCCGCTGCGGCCGGAGCCGCCCTCGACACGGCGTCCCCCGATCCAGTGCGGGATGCGGGTGGCGGCGGGCGCGTCGACGGTATCGGTCATGCCCAGTAGCGTAACGCCGTGTCGGAACTCGTCGACTTTGCCGAGGCGATGGGGCCGTTCCTCGAGCCCGCGCCCGGGCGCTTCGTGCGCTCGACCGACGGCTACACGCTCAGCGCCGACTTCGGGCAGACGTGGGCGCAGGTCGAGCGGATCCGGCTACGCGAGCACGAGCTCGCGAACGCGATTGCCGACGTCGACCGCTTCATGCACGAGAGCGGGACCGGGCGCGCGAGCTGGTGGCTGACCGAGCGCTCCAGGCTGACCGAGGACGCCTTCCTATCCGCGGGTCTGCAGCGCGACGACGCCGATTACCTCCACGCGGCGATGGTGCTCAACGCCGAGCCGCCACCGGTGGAGGGGGTCGAGGTTCGTCCGGTCGAGACGTTCGAGGAGTTCGCCGAGTCCCGGAGGCTCGCGCTCGATGCCTTCGCGAACCCGCACCAGCGCAACCCGAGCGACGAGGAGCTCGCGGCTGAGTGGGAACACCAGGTGGATCCGATCTTCGCCGCGTGGCTCGACGGACGGATGGCATCGGTTGGCCGGGCGATCTACACGCGAGCGGGCGGCTACCTCATGGGCGGCTCGACCGCTGCGTGGGCGCAAGGCCGCGGTGCATACCGGGCCGTGGTCCGCGCGCGCTGGGACGAGGCGGTGCGGCGCAGGACGCCCGCGCTCGCCGTGGGCGCCGGCCCGATGTCACGGCCGATCCTCGAGCGCCTCGGCTTCGAGCAGGTGCTCCAGTTCCGTCGTCTCGAGTCCGTACGCTCCGGATCGTGACGAAAGAGATCTGCCCCCGCTGCAGCGCCGAGATGGAATGGCGACATGGGACGTTCCAGTGCCCGAAGTGCCGGTTGAAGATTGGCTGCTGTGAAGGCGAGACGGGTGACTGCCGGGACCCGGGCTAGGCTCGAAGAGCTCGAGCGGTCCGGGCTCGACTCGCGCTCGAGCGAGCTGCTCGTGGTTCTTTGCTGGCTCGTTCGAGCCGACATCGCAATCGACGAGGCGGAGCTCAATGGAGCTCGCCGCCGCGCGATGTTCGTCCTAGCCGCCGGCGGCGACCCGCACCGCGACGTGGGCCTGGACTCGGTAGCGGCGGAGCGTCTGGCCGACGAGCTCGACACGCCGGAGCGGCGCGCGCAGCTCGCGGCCGCGCTCGACGAGCTGCCGGCGGACGACCTCCCGGCGGTGACCGCCGCGATGGAGTCGCTCCGCGCCGATCCCGAGCTCGCCTGGCGTTCGTTCGCGCTCTCGCTGCTCGCGGACGAGCTCGCAGACGAGTAGCCGCCTCGGCGCCAGGCGTCTACTCTGGACACACTCCGTGGCTATCTCGAGACCGGACCCTCGCCGTCGGTTGAAGCTGCCCCGTAACTTGTCAGGTGGGCGGCGTCTCCAGCCCTACTCGCGCGCCGATGCGCCGTACTTCCGCAGCCCCGGTTTCTACGTCCGGGTGGGCGGGCTCGCGGTCATCGTCGCCGCCGGACTGTCACTGCTCCTGCTGCGCGCCTGGTCGATCCAGGTGCTGCACGGGAAGCAGTACGCGAAAGCGGCGCACCGGCAGGCCCTCCGGACGGTCAACCTGCTCGGGGCCCGCGGAGCAATCGTCGACGACCGCGGGCGGCCGCTCGCCGGAACGACCGGGCACGTCATCGTCGACGCCGACGCCGCCTCGCTCGGCAGCCGTGACGCGCACGGAGTCTGGAGCCCGAGTGCGGCCGGCCTCCGAGCGCTCCACCGCCTCTCCCACCTCACCGGCACCCGCCGGACCGTCCTCGTGGCGCGCATCAAAAGCGCCGTTCTCCACTCGCCGTTCGCCCCCGCCGCGGTCATCCAACACCCGACAGCGGCCCTCACGGCGTACATGCAGGAGCGGAGCGGGGAGTTTCCCGGCTTCAAGGTGGAGGCCGAGGCGATGCGGAGCTACCCGCAGGGCGCGTTCGGCAGCGAGTTCCTCGGCCTGCTCGGCCAAATCAGTCCGCAGGAGCTCCACTCCGGCGCCTACAAGAGCGCGCAGCCGGGCGAGGTCGTCGGCCAGAGCGGCGTCGAAGCCGCCTACGACTCCCTCCTGAACAAGGGATTCGTGCAGGCGAAGGTGCCGGTGGACTCGTTCGGCCGGATCGCGGGAGCGATCCGCGTGCCGCGGCAGAAGCAGCCGCCGACGCTGCAGCTCTCGATCGACACGCGCCTCCAGAAGGCGGCGCAGAACGCCCTGCTCTACGGGATGGCGCAGTCGCGCCTCAACGGCTATTCGCCGACCGGGGCCTCCGCGATCGCCATCGATCCGTGGACGGGCGCGATCAAGGCCGCCGTCAGCTATCCGACCTTCAGCGAGAAGCTCGCGGCCAACAAGCCCAACTACCTCGCAGGGCTCTACAAGGAGACGAGGACGACTCCCACCCTGAACCGCGCGATCGGCGGCGGCTATCCGACGGGCTCGACGTTCAAGCCGATCATCGCCGAGGCGGCACTGAGCGCCGGGATCATCACGCCGTCCACGCCCCTTCTGTGCTCCGGCTCCTTCGCTCTCGGAGACACGATCTTCCACAACGTCGAAGCCGGCATCAACGAGTACATGAGCCTGCCGACGGCGCTCGAGCAGTCTTGCGACACGTGGTTCTACCGCCTCGGCGACCGCGTCTGGGCGGCCGACCCGAGCGCACAGGGGACGCTCATCCAACAGTGGGCCCGCAAGCTCGGGCTTGGCCATGAGCCGCCGGTCGACCTGACAGGCGCGACCTCCGGCTACCTCCCAGCGCCCGGCCGGGCCTTCGAGAAGCGGTTCCGTTTTCCCTGGACGGAGGGCCAGACGATCAACCTCGCGATCGGCCAGGGCGCCCTCCAGGTCAGCCCGCTCCAGCTCGCCGTCGCCTACTCGGCGCTCGTCAACGGCGGCAAAGTCGTCCGACCGCACGTCGGCGAGGCGGTGATCCGGAACGGCATTCGGCACGTCCTTCGCTTCAAGCCCGTACGAAAGCTGAACCTCTCTCCCTATACCTGGGCGATACGGCAGGGGCTCTATGAGGCTGCCAACAACTCGGGCGGGACCTCGGCCAACGTTTTCTCGGGCTTCCTGCCCACGGTCGCCGGCAAGACGGGGACGGCCGAGGCGCCGCCGCTCGGGGTCCACTCGTGGTACGCATCGTGGGCGCCCTACAACCACCCGAAGCTCGTCGTCGTCGCGATGATCGAGCACGGCGGTTACGGCGCCCAGGCAGCCGCGCCGACCGCGAAGCGGATCTACCAGGCCTACTTCCACCCGAAGAG
>VAXA01000299.1 GCA_005883365.1 Actinomycetota bacterium | reverse complement strand
GCTAGCGAGCGAAGCCTGCGGCTTCGCTCGCTGGGATAAGGAACTCCGCATTCGCGAGAGCGCGGTCTCGCGAACGCTCCGTGCTGTCTGGTTTTCGATGCTCTGGACGATCTGGCTGTCCGGTGCGCTCACGCGCGGCAGACGCCGGCGCGAGCGCAGTCCCGCCTCCGGCTAAGCCCCGCTCCGCGGTGGCTTAGCCTCCGGCCCTTTACGCCGCGTTGGTTCAAGCTTTCGAACCCTCGTGGCGCGAGGGCGGCGGCGTAACGGTGCGTTACGACACCGCCGGAGTAGCGAGCGCGCACGCAAGGCCTGCGCGCTCACGACGGAACTGCGGCCTGAACCTTGCGTCAGCCCCTATGTGCAGTCGGCACGGAGCCGGCGGGAGACCACGCTCTCCTGCCGGCGCAGTTCCTTGACTCAGCGAGCGAGTGCGAAGCACTCGCGAGCTAATCCACGATCGTGATCGGCGTCCCGAGCGGGAGCAGGTGGGCGAGGCGGACGATGTCGCGGTTGCGGAGGCGGATGCAGCCGTGGCTCACGCTGTGTCCGATGCTTCCTTTCTCGTCAGTCCCGTGGATGCCGATCTGGCCGGGGCCCCCGCCGAAGTGGTAGAGCACCCTCGAGAAGGCCGACGTTCCGAAGGCATACGGGCCGTACAGGCCGTTCGGGTCTGGTTGCTTGAGAAGCTCGACGAGGTAGTAGCGGCCTGTCGGGGTCGGCAATACGGAGCGCCCGACGGCAGCCGGGAAGCGGGCGGCGACCCGTCCCTCATTCCGCAGGATCAATACGTGTTTCCGAAGCCGCACCTGCAGGCTGTAGGAGTCCCGAGCGAGCGAGACGAAACGGTCCTTGACCCAGCCCGTGGCCCCGTCCGGCCGGATGGGCAGGTAGACATGCTCCCATCCCTGCGCACGCGACTTCACGAGGAAGACGAGCGGCGCGCCGACGGCCGTCGGATTCGAGAGCCGAACGAAGGGATGCCGTGCGGACGGTGAGCGGAAGATCGGCACCGAGTGCGTCACCGCTGCGGCGACGATGCTCTCCCCTGGGTGCCGCTCCACGTGCCGTGCCGCCGCGCGGCCCTGGTGCTGCAGTGGAGCGGTGGTGGTGACAAGTGAAGGCCCTGCCGCCCCACATCCGCTCGCGAGAAAGACGCCCGCAGCAGCCAAAACAGGCGCGAAGACACGCCGGAGGAGCCGTCCTGAGACGGCTCCTCCGAACGGTCGCTGAGATGAACTCCGCTCCAACCTCAGCCAGTTACCGCTAGCCGGTGAAGTTGGCAGCGCCGACCACCGGGCGAGCCGGCTTCGCCTTCCCCAGCGTGTGCTGGGAGCCGAGCACGCCGCCACTCCTGTTCGAGCGTGAGTTGTTGTGCGCGGCCGCCTTCCCGGCGACTGCTGCCTGCGCAGTAACGCTCGCCGAGCCCGAAACCGTGGCGGAAGTGCCCGCCGAGCCGGTCGCGGTGGTGGAAGCGGCGGCGCACGAGCTGGCGCTGTGCGCCTTCAGCGCGTGCACATCGAACGTGGGCTTTGCGCCCGGACACACGGGCTTGTGGGGCTGGCTGTTGCCCGGCCCGTACAGGTTGGTCGTCGCGCTGGCGCCATTCTGCATGGCGATCTGCCCAGCTGTCTTGCCGTTGCCGTACAGCTTGGTCTGGGTCGAGCCAGCCGTGGCGTTCGTGTTCTTCCCGGTGGCGCTCGTGGTCGAACTGGGCTTCACGCCCGCCGTGCTGGAAACGTGGACAGACGCGGAGCCGCTCGCGTGCGTCTTCGCGTGTGTCGTCGCGTGAACCTTCGCCTGAACCTGCGAAGTTGCGTGCGGGTTTCCGGCCACGGCGATACCGCTGAGAGCAGCGGCGCCGAGCACCGAGCCGAGAACCACGATCGCGTGGCGTTTGTTCGTCTTCATCGATCTCCCCTTCCCCGGGTTAGCTCCTGTCGCCCGGGCAACGGCGCACACGGAACTCACGGGTATGGTTTACAACTCGGCTTTACAAGTTTTTAAAAGAAGCTCCTCAGCGGGTGTGCTGCCGCAGCCAGGTAGCCAGGTTCTGCGCTTGTTCGACGACGTTTGTTCCGGTCAGGGGCGGGGCGACTGCGCGGGGTGTCGAGCTCGTGCGCGACGGCGAATGCCCGCCGGCGGTCAGAGCCACGGCCGCCACCAGGCCCGCGGCGGCCGCCGCGACCAGCGCCACCACTGGAACCAGTCGTCGCGTCGTCCATCGCCGAGGGGGCCGAGCAGATGAAGGCGCGAGGATCTCGGTCGCGCGCCGCGACGGATCGGCCGGCAAGGACGCCGTCTCTGCCTCCGAGGCGACGGGAGCGAGCCGCCGCGCGAGCGCCGCTGCGGAGGGAGGTCTGTCCTCCGGCCTGACGGACAGGCAGGCGGTCACCGCGGTGACGAGCTCCGCGGGAGCCGCCGGAAGGCGACCGGCGACATCGGGAGGCTGGAAGCCGTCCTCTGCTCCGAGCTCGGTGAGCGACGAAACGCTCCGCGAGGGCTCGCCCGTGAGCAGCTCGTAGAGCACCGCGCCGACCGCGTAGATGTCCGCGGCGGCGGTGACCTGCTCGCCTCGTGCCTGCTCCGGGGCGAGGTAGCCGGCCGTGCCGAGCACCGTGCCGACGAGGGTGAGCCGCGTGCCGTCGTGGCCGGCGGCGATGCCGAAGTCGCCGAGCTTGAGGACGCCGTCCGTGCCGAGAAGGAGGTTCTGCGGCTTCACGTCACGGTGGACGAGACCGGCCGCGTGGGCAGCCGCGAGCCCCGCGCACGCCTGCACGCCGAGCGTCGCGGCCTCCGCTGCGGGCAGTGCCCCGCGCCGGGCGACCAGCTCGGCGAGCGTCTCCCCCTCGACGTACTCCATCGCGATGAACGGACGGCCGTCGTCCTCACCGACGTCGAAGACGCGCACGACGTTCGGGTGCGCGAGCCGAGCCGCCAGACGTGCCTCACGGAGAAAGCGCCGCCGAAGATCCTTGTCGCGCGCGAGGTTCTCGGCGAGCCGCTTCAGCGCCACCGGCCGGTCGAGCTCGACGTCGTGAGCGAGGTCGACGGTCGCCATCGCGCCGTGCCCCAGAGGACGAACGAGCTCGTAACGGCCCACGACACGCGATGCGGCGTTCACCTGTCCTCACCTTTGTGATCACCGTGCTTGTGGTGGTGGTCGGGCGGCTTGTGCGGTGGCTTCGGCTTCTGGGGAGTGGTCTGCACGGTGACTGTCTGCGTGCAGGCGAGGCGATCGGCGAGCGCGTTCACGCCAGCCTCGAGCGGCGAGCGCAGGCGAGGCGGCAGCCTGGCGTCCTCCGCGATTATCCGGTCGCGGAGAGAGTTCGCCAGGCGCAAGGCGCGGCAACCGTTCCCGGCGGCAGCCGCGTCTGCGATGGCCGATGCTCGGGCCGCCCACTCTCGCGCCAGGACGCGCGGTATTCCGCCGGCGCCGGAAGCCTGCGGGCGGGCAGCGCCCCCGCAGCCGGCCGTGACGAGCACGACGAGAGTTGCGGCCGTGACGAACCTCGACACCTTTCCCCTTCTACCCGCCATCAGGCCCAACGTAGCCTCGCATTCGCGGCCGCGAACCGTTAAAGTCTTGTTAATGCCGATGCTGCACGGTTGTGCGTTCCCCGGGTGCTCGACCTTCACGCTGAGCACCTATTGCGTCGAGCACGAGCTGCTCGTGCGCGCCCTGAAGGAGTCCGAGCGCACACACACGGCGTCGCTGGACGAGCACGTGGAAGACGCGGCCATGTCGGCGGACCCGGCGGGCGAAACGCAGGAGCCGGCCACTTTCTAACCGCGCGAAAGCGCGGTTTTCCCTGTTGGTACTCTCGGCGTCGTGCGCGTCGTCCCTTCGTCACCGCGCCTCCGGCGGCGCTTCGTCCGGCTTGGGATCGCGATCGCGGTCGTCGGCACGATCACGGGGATTGCCGTGGCGGTCCGGGCCCCGAAGCAGCCGAGCGCGGCACCCGCGAAGAACGCTCCGCCCGCCCAGCTCATAACCCAGAGCACGCAGGTCTCGCCGGCCGACCGTCGCGCCATCGACAAGACGCTCGACCGATTCGTCCCGGCGGCGCTCGGCGGCCGATCACCCGAGACCGCCTGGCGCCTTGCGGGGCCCGGGCTCAAGGGAGGATCGACGCTGCGGCAGTGGCGTCACGGCACCAGTCCGATCCCGTACTACCCGCCGCGTGGCAAGACGTTCCATGACTGGACGACAGTCGACGCCGGCCCCGGCTACGTCGACTTCAACCTCCTCGTTCATCCGCAGCACGGCCGGAAAGGGTCGTCGGAGGTCTACTCCGGGCAGATGGTGAAGCGCGGCGGCCGCTGGGTCGTGAACGGCTTCTACACCATCGCGGTCTTTGCACGCCCGACCAAGAGCGGCCGGCACGAGGTCGGGCCGGCCGACTTCGCCGCCGGGCCGGCGACGCAAAGCAGCCAGGGTGCCTCGCCGCCGCCGAGCGGCAAGAGCG
>VAXA01000298.1 GCA_005883365.1 Actinomycetota bacterium | reverse complement strand
GATTCCCGCGATCTCGCCCTTCTTCCAATACGGATTCCGCTTCATCACCAGCGACTTGCTCGGCGCGTAGCTCGCGAAGTAGTAGGGGCCGTTCGCGGGCGGCGGCGGGCTCTCGGTGTCCTTCTGCGGCGTGGAAGACGGGACGACCGACGTGAAGGGGATCGAGAGCACGAACAGGAAGTCAGACGCGGGCTGCTTCAGCTTGATCTCGATCGTCCCGGTGCCGTCGTCGGTGACGATCCCGGAGATGTTGGAGCACTTCGTCGGGTTCGCCTCGCAGGCGTCGACCCCGACGATGTTCGAGAAGAAGCCGATGCCCGGCGAGTTCAGCACGAAGTCGCGAATGATCGTCGCCTTGAAGTCACTCGCTTTGATCGGCGTCCCGTCGGAGTACTTCAGACCTTTGCGCAGCGTGAACTTGTAGTCCTTGCCGCCGTCCGTCACCGTGCCGATCGTCGTCGCGAGGCCCGGCAAGATCTTCGTGCAGTCGTCCGTCTGGCAGCTCACGCGCGCCTTGACGACGAGGCCGAGGTACGTGTCCTGGAACAACTGCCACGACTCGAGCCGGTAGGACAGCCCGGGGTCGAGGTAGTCGGTCGTACCGTTGACGACCTTCAGCACTGGGAACGTCTTCCCGGAGGTCGAGCTGGTGGTCGCGTTACTCGACCCGCCGCCGCCTCCGCCGCCACAAGCGCTCACGACCAGTGCAAGCCCAGCCGCGACGACCGCCGCGAACGCGACGGATCTCCCTCGCTTTGTTCTCACTCTCCTCCACCTCCTGGTTAGCGAGTAAGAGTTGTCCTGGGCCGCCTGGCCCCGCTCATGGGCCGTTCGGCCCATGGCGAGTCTTATCAATCCGCACTATTTCTTGACGCAGATGCTCGCGTAGTCGAACTCGTACAAGACGTTATTCACGTAACAGCCGAGAACGACACGTGCGCTGAAGAAGTCCGTCGCCTCCTGGTCGAGAAAAGGCGCCCAGGGGGCGAGCCGCATCACCTTGCGGTCGAGCGTCGCCCAGCTGCGATCGACCTCGGGCGTCAGCTTCGGCTGGCGCGTGAGGGCGTCGATCTCACGGTTCACCCAGCCGACGTCGAAGTTCGCATAGTTCGAGTTGTGGGTCGGCGTGATCGCGCGGCCGTCGAGAAGACCGAACCAGTCCAGAGGATTCGGGAAGTCCTGAACCCAGTCGGCGAAGCCGATCTGGGCCCTCGTTTTCCGCGCGCCGATCGTCGTCCAGTAACTGCTCGCTGTCACGAGCTTCTGGCTGGCGCGGAAGCCGATCCGGTTCAGCACCGAGACGAGGTATTCCGTGAACGGCAGGTCGGCGGCGACGTCGTGGTTCCAGACGAAGACCCGCTTCCGCCTATAGCCGGACTCGCGTACGAGGCGGATCGCCTTGCGCAAGTTGTGCCGGTAGAGGCTGTGCGGCTGGGAAGACAGATACGGCGGCGGCAGGATGTTCTCGGTCGTGTGCGCGAGCCCGCCGGCGAGCCGCTTGAGCCAGCGCCGCGAGATCGCGTAGTTCACCGCCCGCCGGACCTTGACGCTGTTGAACGGCGGCACGCGCGTGTTCATGAAGAAGTACGTGAGGTTGGGCGGCGTGAAGGGCTCCAGCCGGCTCCGGTACTTCCGCTCGATCTCCGGCAGCCGGTCGGTCGGGATCTGGTAGTAGCCCATCCAGTCGTCCTGGCCGCTGACGACGCGCCGGAGCGCGACGGCGGCAGTCGGGACGATGTCCCACGTGACGCGGTCGGGATTGCCGGCGGGCACGTTGCCGTGGAAGCGCCAGGCCTGGAAGTACGGGTTGCGCTCCTCGACGATCCGCGACTTCGGCCGATAGCTCGTGATCTTGTAGGGGCCGGTCGAGGGCAGCGGATGGAGCGAGGTGTCCGCAGCCGGCGCGTTCGCTGGGACCGGCGCAGCGAACTCCGACGCAAGGACGTTCTCGAAATCACCCTGGGGCGCGACGAGGTGGATGATGATCGTCCGGGTTGGGTCGTCGACCACGATTCCGCGAATCCCACCCTTCTGCCTCTTCGCGAACCCTTTCGCTCCGACGATGTCCCGGAAGAAACCGGCACCGGCCGAGTCGAGCAGGAAGTCACGCTCGATCGTCTTCTTGAAGTCGCTTGCCTTGACGCGGTTGCCGTTCGAGTAGCGCAATCCCTTCCGCAGGGTGAGGCGGTACGTCCGGTGGTCCCGCGAGATCTCGGGGAGCGATGTCGCGAGGTAGGGAACGAGCTTCGCGCCGCCCGGTCCGCTGACGTGTTCGTAGCCGAGGAGCGGAAGGTAGACGTTCCACATCACGCCCCAGCCCTCGGTCGTGTCCGAAAGGCCCGGATCGAGATAGTCGGTCGCCTCGTCCATCGCGACCCGGAAGTCCGGGAACTCGTGCGCAGGCTCGGCACCCGTGGTGCTCGCGGGCGGCGCAGTCGTCGTCGGCGTGGTCGTGGGCTTCGCGCCGCTCGTCGTCGCATGCCCCGACCCACCGCACGCTGCGGCGAGGGCGACGACGAACGGGAGCGCCGCAGCGACCGCGATTGTCCTCCTTCGAAAGGCGGTCAGCTCCACGCGAGCGGCGAAATCTAGCGCCCGCCGGGCAGATCAGCACAGGGGCTCAGCCGCACGAACGCCCGCCGGCGCTCACGCAGCTCCGCCGGTTCGTCCTCCTCGACGACGCAGCCGACGCCGTCACGCCCAGTCGCGTGGAGGATGCGTCCGCTGCCGACCCAGAACGCGACGTGGTCGGCTCCTTCGGGCGGGCGGTACGTGACGAGGTCCCCGCTGCGGAGATCCGCTTCCGACAGCTTCTCGCCTGCCTCCTCCTGCTGGTCCGCGTCGCGAACGACGAGGCGGCCGCAGGCCCGAAACGCCATGTGGACGAGGCCGGAGCAGTCGATGCCGGCGGCGGTCATGCCGCCCCACTCGTAGCGCGTGCCGAGCAGGGTGCGCGCGTGCTCGACGGGATCGGCGGCGACCGGCCGCAGCCACCCCGGGTCGCCCTCGCCCCCGAGCTCCTCGCGGCGCACCCAGCCGGGGTACGCATAGGCGGTCTCGACGCGAACCCAGTTGCCCCGCTCCTCGAGCACGCCCAGCGGCTCGCCGGCCAGGGCCTGCGTCACCTGCTCGGCGCCTTCCGAAGGCGCGCTACGAACTGCCGCGAGTTGGCGTACGAACGTCTGTTCGCCTAGGCTCTCGGCCATGCAACTCAGGCTAGACGCGGCCGACCGGCTCGTGGAGCTCGTGGAAGAACAGCGCGGGCCGGTGCTGGCGGAGGAAGCGGCGCGGCGCCTCTTCGCCCTCCGGCAAGCCCCTGTCGCGCTCGCCCGCTCGCTGTTGGCAGAGGTCGTCGAGACCGACACGCGACTCGCGTGGAACGGGGATGCGGTCGCTCTCGCCGAGCCGCCCGGCGCGACGCTCCTGCTCGAGGACGCAACGTATGTCGTCGTCGACCTCGAAACGACGGGACTCCGGCCGGGGCAGTCCGGAATCTGCGAGATCGGAGCCGTGCGCTTATGCGGCTTCGAGGTCGACGCGGAGTTCCAGACCCTGGTCGACCCAGGGCTTCCGATCGCCGCTGGAGTGAGCGCGTTGACCGGCCTTCGGAACGACCAGCTCCGCGGGGCACCGGGACCGGGCGACGCGGTGCGGAGCTTTCTCGCCTTCGCGGGCGACGCCGTCCTCGTCGCGCACAACGCGCGCTTCGATCTCGCCTTTCTCGACCGCGAGACCGAGCGGCTGACCGGCTCGAGGATCGGCTCCCCCGTCCTCGACACGGTGCGGCTCGCGCGGACGCTCCTCGCCGGGCGGGTCTCGTGGTTCGGCCTCGCCCAGCTCGCGTGGTTTCTCGACACGACGGAGCGTCCGTGCCACCGGGCTCTGCCGGACGCCAAGGCGACCTCCGAGTTGCTGCTTGCGCTGATCGGGTTGGCGCAGGAGCGCGGCGCTCGGACCGTCACGGACCTGGCGGCGCTTGCGGCGACGAGGTCGCGGCGGCTGCTCGACAAGCGGCACCTCGCGTATGGGGCGCCTAGCCATCCGGGCGTCTACCTCTTCCTGGGCCGCAGCGGCCAGGTCCTCTACGTCGGCCGGGCGCGCAATCTGAGATCGCGCTTGCGGTCGTACTTCCGCAGCGATCGCCAGCGACCAGCCGTCGAGGCGGCGCTCGCGGCGGCGGAGCGAATCGAGTGGCGCGTCACCGGCTCCGAGCTCGAGGCGGCGCTCGAGGAGCTGCGTCTTATCCGCAACCTCCGGCCGCCGGGCAACGCGCGCGTATCTAGGCCAGAGCGACACGTATGGCTGCGGCGGCGCGGCGACTCGGTCGTCGCCTCGGCGCGACCGTCGCCGGTCGGACCGCTCCGGTCG
>VAXA01000079.1 GCA_005883365.1 Actinomycetota bacterium | reverse complement strand
AAGCGGAACAAGTACTACCACGGTTCCCGCTTGGCGAACCCGAACCAGATCGTGATCAACAGCTTCCCGAACTCGAATGGTGAGGCTTCGCTGCTCCAGATCGAGAAGAACCAGATCGACTGGGATATGGCCGGCGTGCCGTCGGCCGACATCAAGACGGTCTCGGCGAAGTACGGCGGGCCCAACAAGGGCCAGTTCCACGTCGGCGGGCAGGCCTGCATCATCTGGGAGGCGTTCAACAACGCCAAGGCGCCGACCGACAACGCGAGCGTCCGCAAGGCGCTGAACTACGCGATCGGCCGTAAGCCGATCATCACGCAGCTCGGCCCGTACGCCGGGAACTCCTCTGATCAGATCCTGGTCAAGGGTCTGGCCGGATACAAGAAGTTCAAGGTGTACGGCGACTTCCCGAACTTCACGAAGGCGAAGCAGGTCGGCGGGAGCGCTCTGAACGGTGCTCCGGCGCTCAACATCTACTACAACGCCGCCAGTGCGACGCGCACGAGCGAGGCCGAGTTCGAGCAGGCCCAGCTCGCTCGCATCGGGCTGAAGGCGAACCTCGAGAAGTCGGACCCGACGGACTACTACGGGCCGCTCGAGACGAAGGGCACGGACTACAACATCGCCCACTCGGGCTGGTGCGCCGACTACTTCGACCCGTTCGACTTCATCAACGTGAACTTCGACGGCCGCTCGATCCAGGCGACCGGCAACGTGGACTACTTCTACTTCAACAACTCGAAGTTCAACGCGCTGATGGATCATGCGGCGTCCCTCTCCGGTGCGGCTCGCGCCAACGCGTACGCCGCGCTGGACAAGACGCTGATGGTGAAGTACGCGCCGGCGTTCCCGCTCTATGTGCCGAACTTCCGGTACCTCACCGCGCAGCGGGTCAAGAACGTGATCTACAGCAACTACTTCGGCTATCCGATCCTCAACGCAATGTCGGTGGGCTAACGAACCAGAGCCCTACGCCGAATCGCAGTAAGCTGGAGGGGCGCCCCCGGGCGCCCCTCCAGGGTTCTTCCGAACAAGAGACGTCGAGAGTCGAACAGGAACCGTAGGACAGTGCTCTATTTCCTCATCCGTCGCTTCTTCTGGGCAATCTTCCTGTTCTTCTGCGCGACGGTCATCGCGTACATCATCTTCTTCGTCATCCCGTCCGACCCCGCGACCATTGCGTGCGGCACGCACTGCACGCCCCAGATCATCGCGCACGTCCGACAGAGCCTCCACCTCGATCTGCCTATCTACCAGCAGTACTGGATCTTCATCTGGAACATGTTCCGGCACGGGTCGCTCGGCTATTCGTACGCGAACGGACAGTCCGTGACCTCCATACTCCGTCAGGACGCGCCGGTCACGGCGTCGCTCGTGTTCGGGGGTGCGGTGTTCTGGCTCGGGCTCTCGATTCCGATCGGGATCCTGTCGGCCCTGCGGCCACGCTCCATTGGCGACCGCTTCGCGATGGTCTTTGTGCTCGTCGGGATCTCCGCACCACCGGTCTGGATCGGGCTGATCCTCGCCTATCTCATCGGCTTCAAGCTCGGCTGGACGCCGATCGCGACCTACTGCAACCTGCTCCCGACCAGTGGGACCGGTGAATGCTCCGGGCCGGCCCAGTGGGCGTACCACCTGATCTTGCCCTGGATGACCTTTATGTTCCTCTTCTCCGCGCTCTACGTGCGCCTGATCCGGGCGAACGTGATGGAGACGATGTCCGAGGACTACGTCCGCACCGCGCGGGCGAAAGGAGCCTCTGCCCAGCGCGTGCTGTTCCAGCATGTGCTGCGCAACAGCATGCTCCCCGTCGTAACGATCCTCGGCATGGACATCGGCCTCGCGCTCGGCGGCGCCGTCTTCACCGAGTTCGTGTTCAACCTCCGCGGCCTCGGCTCGCAGCTGATCCTGTCCGCGCAGAGGGACGACCTTCCCGTCGTCGTCGGAGTCGTCGTCTTCGCGACGCTGGCCGTGATCGTCTTCAACTTCCTCGTCGACGTCACGTACGCGTGGCTCGACCCGAGAATCCGGCTCAGTACCTGACGTGGCGCTGCTCGAAGTCACCGACCTGCACACGCGCTTCCGCACCGACGACGGAATCGTCAAGGCGGTCTCCGGTGTGAGCTTCGAGCTCGACCGGGGCAAGACGCTCGGCGTGGTCGGCGAGTCGGGCTCGGGAAAGAGCGTGACGTTCCTCACCCTGATGGGCCTCGTCGACCGTCGCCATGCCGAGGTGAGCGGCTCGGTCCGCTTCGACGGCGAGGAGCTCCTCGGTGCGAGCGGCTCGCGGCTGCAGAAGATCCGCGGCCGGCGGATCGGGATGATCTTCCAGGACCCGATGACGTCGCTCAACCCGGTCAAGAGGATCGGCTGGCAGCTCGAGGAGGCCGTGCTGCTGCACCACGACGTGACGCGCGACGAGGCGCGCCGGCGCGCGGTCGAGATTCTCAAGGAGGTCGAGATCCCGCGGGCGGACGGCCGGATCGACGACTATCCGCACCAGTTCTCCGGCGGCATGCGCCAGCGCGTGATGATCGCGATGGCGCTGATCAACAACCCGGAGGTGCTGATCGCGGACGAGCCGACGACGGCACTCGACGTGACGACGCAGGCACAGATCCTGCGGCTGATGACGAACCTGCAGCAAGAGCACGAGATGGCG
>VAXA01000297.1 GCA_005883365.1 Actinomycetota bacterium | reverse complement strand
GGCCGATAAAGGACAGGTCTCCCAGCGTGGCCGTGCCGGTGTTGCCGCTCCAGGCCGGGCTGAAGCTGTTCCAGTCGGCGCAGCCGGTCGTGTCGACATTGAGGTTGCCGTCGGCGTCTTCGAATCCGCTGGCGTTCGCGATCGTTTGGGCGGCACCGCAGCTGACGCTCGCGAGCGAGCGAGAAGTCGCGCCGGATGTGCCGTGGAAGGCCGGGAACACAGAGGCGTTGAAGAGCGAGGAGCCGGAGCTGGAGTGCGAGAGATGAGCGGCATGCCCGGACGCGCGCGACACGAGGGAAGCGTGCCCCTGGGCACGCGAAAGCGAGTGGGTGGAGCTCATGGCGCTATGGACAGCGGAGCGGTCACCCGACCCGTGCTGGGCAACCTGGCGGCCCGCAGCCGCTCCGAGTGTGAGTACCGCTACGGCGACCAGAGCGCCGACGACGGCGGCTCCGATCAGACCATGCCGGCTCGGCCACCGCCGGCGGGGGTTCCTCTGTGTGCTCATCAGTGTGCTGCTCCTCCCTCGCTCATGGGCCGGAGCACGCTCCTAACCCAGCCTGTTGGCTCTTTCAATAGGAAGTGAAGTTTTTGGCCGGCCCTGGCGAGCCCTCCGAGGGGCTAGTCGCTGCCCCCCCGTTGGCCCAGAAACGTTCAGAGCGCGTGAACGGAGGCGCCTGGAGGGGTGCGGGAGGTTGTCTCCCGCACCCCTCGGAGATCTAGCTCAGCCGGTCACCGGCGGGGTGAAGACGCCGGTGACGCCCACCCGCTTGGTGTTGCAGCGCTTGCTGGCGATCGGGCTGAAGACCACGATCCCTGCCTTCTTCATCTTCACGCGCGCCGTGATGACGCCGCTGGCGTTCGAGGCCGCGGTGCGCATGTCGATCTTCGGGCCCTTGATCAGGACACGGACGCCCTTGACCGCCTTGCCGTGCTGGGTGACGTGAATCGTCAGCGTCGTCTTGCGGCCCACGAAGAGCTGCTTCGGGGTCACCTTGCTGACTGCGACGCAGAACACGGGCGGCGGCGTGAAGCCCTTGACGACGACGGACGCGGTGGCGGTGTTGTTGGCCGTGTTCGTCTCGTGCTCGTTGCCGACCACCGTCACCGTGTTGCTCACGGTTCCCTCGACGGTGGGCGTCGTGACCAGGGTGATCGTCACCGTTTCGCCGGCAGCCAGCGTGCCGAGACTGCAGCTGATGATCGCTCCGCCGGTGCACGAGCCCTTCGACGGGCTCACCGAGACGAACGTCGTGCCGGCCGGCAGCGGGTCGGCGATCGTGACGCCGGTCGCCGTGTCTGGCCCGTTGTTGGTCACCACCATCGTCCAGGTGATGTCGCCCTTCCCGATGGTGATCGGATTCGGCGAGCCGACCTTCGTCACCGCGAGGTCGATCAGCGGAGCGATCACGAGCTTCTCGTCGGTGCATCTGCTGACCGCCGGTTTGTTGTTGGCATCGCCGGAGTAGCTCGCCTGCCAGTAGTAGGTGCCCGGCGTGTTGAACGTGACGTCGTTCGAGTTCGGCACAGAGCCGTTCGTCACGTTCACCGTGCCGCCGTCGGCGACCTTGTTCCTGCACGAGCTGTCGTTGTACACGGAGTAGGTGACCGTGCCGCCCGCGGCAGCCGTTGCACCGCTGAGCTTCGCCGAGTCGTGCACCTTGTCGCCGTGCGAGCCGGCCGACTCCGAGAGTGTCGTGCCGATCGACGGACTGTTCGGCGCGATCACCAGCTGCTCGTCCGTACAGGCGCTGGTCGCCCCGTTGTTGTGGTTGTCGCCGGAGTAGATGGCCTGCCAGTAGAACGTGGCGGCCGAATCGAACTCAATCGGGTTCGAGTCAGGCACCTGGCCGTCCGTAACGTCGACGGTGCCTGCGTCCTGCTGACCCTGTGTGCAGGTGCTGTCGGTGTAGACGCTGTAGGTGACGGTGCCACTCGCGTCAGGAGTGGCACCACTGAGCGACGCCGAGTCGTGGACGGAGTCGCCGATCGCGCCGGTCGACTCGGACAGATTCGTCGAGATGTCTGGAGACGCGCAGTTGGACACGTGGATCGGCGCGGGCGCGATGAAGTCCTTGAGCTCCGCGTCGATCGACGAACCAGAAGAGCGGCTCTTGACGAACATGTTCCCGAAGTCGGTGCAGGTGTCGGGGGTGAAGAGCCCCGGAACCACGGAGAGGTCGATCTTTGCTTCGCCGAACGAACCGGCATCGAGCTGGCTGCCGGCAAAGACCTCGTCGATCGTGGTCGCATTTACGCCGGATTCGGCCGGCGGACTGCTGTTCGGATTGAGGTCGATGCGGTTGCCCCAGCACGGGAGCGTCGCGCCACTGGCTTCGCAATCACTGTCTGAGTGGCCGTTGCCCGAGGTGAGCCATGTGAGGAGCCCGAGATCAGGCGTGCCACTCCCACCGAAGTCGTACGTGATCAGAATGTCGCCTTCGGTGCGGTTGATCGTGAGGTCGCCCGGCTGGGTGAAGTCGCCCGAGCTCGCGTTCTGGTCGAGCTCGAAGTCGATGTTCGCGCTGCCGTTCGGGTTCGGCTGCCGCTCCCAGGCGAGGTAGAGGAAGGTCTCAGTCGAGATCGTCTCGGTGGCCGCATATGCCCGGGTGAGATCGTTCTTGTTGGGAGGAACGGACCCCGTCGCGATGGTGACGTTCGGGTCGTCCTCGTGCGACCCGCCCGTGAACGAGTTGTCGCTCGTGCCGGACGGCACGTCGATCAGTGTCCGCAGGCCCGCGATGGGCGCAGCACACGTCTGACCCGCCGTCGGTGCTGGGAAATCCGTACACCAGTCCGTGTGACCGGCCGTGTCGACGACCATGTTGCCGTCGCTCCCCTCGAACAGGCTGGTCGAAAGGCTCGCGCCAGACGACGCGACGAACACGACGCCATAGACGGCGGCGGCGACGAGTGTCGCCCCCACAAACCAGAACCGGTGGCCTCGGCCCCGGCGGAAACTCCTCAGTGCAGACATCTACGCTCCAGCTCCTCCCGTTGGTCGCGGGCCGGAGCACGCTCCTAGCCCAGCCTCCCGACTCTTCAAAAGAAGTAGAGATCCCGCCGATTGCGGGTGGGCCCTCCGAGGGGCTAGTCGGTGCCGTCCTTTGGCCCAGCGGCCTCTCGCGCTGTCCTATTGAGCTGCAAAGCACGCGCAGGGCGCACGCGGGATCGGGTGCGCCGACCGCTTGGCTTCGTCATGCGGACAACCACAGTCCGCGGGCCGGTCACTCGAACGAGGGACGGGCGCCCAGGTCCGCCAGCCGATTCCAGGCTGCAGAAAGCGCGGCCCACTCGTCACATGCTCAAGACCCTTCGCCTCCTCCTCGTCACCGCTGCCGTCGCGACCGTCGCCCTCGGCGGCGGAGTGGCGCGCGCATTCGCCTGTGGTAACAGCAACGGCTATTCGTACGCCGGCCTCGCGGCCCCGAGCAAGGGCTTCGGTATTTCCGCGTTGATCACACCACTCGACGCGTTCGACGTTTTCAACGGTCACGTCGCCGGTTGGGTCGGGGTCGGCGGCCCGGGCGAAGGCCCGAACGGCACGAACGAATGGCTCCAGATCGGGCTGAGCGGATTCCCCGGCATTCCCGGAAGCGACATCTACTACGAGGTCGCGCTGCCCGGCCGCTTTCCCACGTACCACCAGGTCGACGCCAATCTGCCCGTCGGGACGGCGGTCAAGGTGAGTGTGCTCGAGATGCACGGCCGCGCGGACTACTGGCGCGTGTGGGTGAACCACAAGCCGGTGTCGCAGCCGATCCACCTGCCGGCGAGCCACGACCGCTGGAGCCCGATCGCGACGGCCGAAGCCTGGGACGGCGGAACCGGCGGCACATGCAATGCCTTCCTCTATCGCTTCCGCCACGTCTCCGTCGCGCACGTCTCCGGCGGCGGCTGGCACCCGCTCAGCAACGGCTACCCGATCAGCGGCCCGTCGACCCGCGTCCGGCACTCGCGCGGCGCGGCGACCTTCCTCGCGGCCGAGGGCCAGCCGGCTTTCCAGTTCCTGTCGGCTAGTTCTTGATCCAGATCGGCGTGCCGAGCGGTGCGTACCGCTTGAGCTTCTCCGCGGTCGAATTCGCAACGCGCACGCAGCCGTGTGAGACGGCCTGGCCGAGCAGCTGCGGCAGGCTCGTCCCGTGGATCCCCACGACGCCGCCTCCCGGCCACTCGGTCAGCTTCGAGTAGGCGCTCGTCTCCACGGCGAAGACGCCGAGGAACGTGTCGTGGTAGGGGACGAAGCGGGCCGCGACGAAGTAGTGGCCGATCGGCGTCTCCCTGCCCGGTGCCCCGATGGCGACGAGCGCGTGGTAGACGCGCTTGCTGTGCCAGAAGAGGTCGATCGTCCGCGAGCCGAGGTGGATGTCGATCTGGCCGGCCGTCGGCGAGAGCGAAACGGAGCTGGCGGGGATCCAGCCGTAGGTGCCATTGGGGCGCATGGGGATGCTGACCCGGTACCAGACGTTGCCGTCGGAGCCGACCTGCTTGCGGACCGCGAGGATCTCCTGCGGCCGGAAGTCGGGCCGGAAGTCGTGCAGCACCTTGATCACCTTGGAGTTCGGATTCGGCGTCTTGCGGATCGCCACCGAGTGGACGGTGAACTGGCCGGCTGCCGGGAACACGGATTCGATGCGCGTCCGCGCCGAGGGGGTCCTCGTCGTCGTGGTGGTGGCTGCGGTGGTGCTCGTCGTGCCGGTCGAGCCGGCCGAGGCCCGGGACGGGAGCACGACCGCAGCGGCGAATCCGGCCACGGCAAGGAGAACGGCGATAGTGAGGACCCGACGACTCACGAGGTTGCGGCGTAAACGGTAGCGGCCGCGGGTGTCGACGGTCGCCACTGCGGCAGCGTCGCCCGGACGGTCGTCCCTGCTCCCGGGCTCGTCTCGATCTCCACCGCGCCGCCGAGCAACCGCACCCGCTCCGAGATGCCGGCGAGACCGAGGCGGTCGTGGCCGAGGCGGCGCAGATCGAAGCCGCAGCCGTCGTCGGTCACCGTTAGGGCCACGAACGCGCGTGTGCTCCGAAGCGCTATCGACACCTTGACAGCATCGCTGTGCTTCCGGACGTTGGAAAGCGCTTCCTGGACGACCCGGAAGAGGACGATCTTCTGGGAATCGCTGAGGCTGTTCAGGTTGCCCTGGACCTCGAGCCCCACTTCGATGCCGGTCGCGTTCTCGAGGGCGCGCAGCTCGCTTTCAACCGCGTCCGCCACCGGTCGGGCGACGGCCGTGGTCGAGCGGATGGAGTGCGCGATCTCGCGCAGGCTCTCGTCGAGCGCGCCCAGCCGGGCATGGACGTCGGTGAACCGCCCTTGCACGCGCTGCCTGAAGTCGGCGGGAACGACCGCGGAGATCTGCGTCGACGCGGTCCGCAGCTCCTCGGCCAGCGCGACGATCTCCTGCAGCGGTCCATCGTGGAGGTCGAAGCCGAGACGGACGAGACGACGCTCGCCGGCCGCGACGAGATCGTGCTCGCGCTGCACCCTGCGGTCGAACAGCGAGGCGCGCTCGAGGAGCGGCGCGAGCGCGGCCGCGGCCTCCGCGAGGTAGTCGTCGAGGTGGTCCGACTCGGCGCCGCGGGCGCGTGCCACGAGTGCGGCGTAGGGCCGGTCCCAGCGCTCGACGACGCGAACGTGCACCTGGGCGGAGCCGGCGATCACGCCGTCGAGCGCGGCGCGAGCAACCTCGCGCAGACGGCGGCTGCGCGGCGCCTTGCCCTCTGAGACGAGACACGTGGTCGAGCCGGCGGCGTCGAGAAACCAGAGCGAGCTGGCCGCGGCGGGCGCGAGCTCGACGAGCAGGGCGAGCGTGAGCTCGGCGGCCACCGCAGGAGGGAGCTGGGCGAGCTCCTTGCTTGCCAGCGCGCGCCGGAAGACGACGAAGGCCGCAGCCTCGGGGGACATGTCGAGCTCCTCGCCCGCAGCGGTTACTGCGGCCCGTGCCTCGCCCGGCTCGAAGGAGTGGTCGACCGCGATCGCAACGATCGCGTCGCCGAGGAAGTCGAGCGCGGCTCCCTGGCCCAAACCGTCGGCCAGGCGCCGCGCCCGCACCTCGCAGGCACGGAGCGCGGCACGCAGGTCGCGTGGAAGGAACGCTGCACTTGCGGCACGTGGCCTTCCGGCTCCGATCGCCGCCGCACGGGCGATCAGCTCCGACGCTAGCGTCGCGCCGGTAGGCGCAACGCCATCCGCCGCAGCGTCCACAGTTTCCACAGCTGCATTGTGCGTTCAATTAAGTTGGTGAACAATGGGGCGCTAGACCCAACCGTCGATCATGCTTCTGAACGCCATTCGCGTCGAGATCGGCTTCGTTGGACGGAGTCCCCACGATGTAAGCGCTGGGAGTTCCCAGCGCTCAACTAAGCCGATCGCGCCCTCTTGAACGCGTAGTCACAGAGTTCCTCACAGGCTGCCGCCGGGAGTGCGACGTCAGGCCGCGGCCGGGAGAAAGGAGCGGGCTCACCCTGTACGCGAATCGCGTCGTTCAGAAATTGAACGCTCTTTGCACTCAGTAGCCGTTCCGGACGTGGCCGCGGGCCATAAGGAACGGGTCCGCCGACGCGTGTCAGCCTTCGATGTCCTCGAGAACTAACACGCCTCCCTCGTCGACGCCGGCGGCAGCCGCCGCGCCTGCCGGCAGCTCGAGAGCCGCGACGGCGTGGCGCGCTCCGGCGACGCGCCACGGGCGCAACCCGTGCCTGACCCCGACGACCTTGCGGTCGCGGTCGAGGAAGACGACGTCGATCGGGAAGCGCATGAAGAAGGTCATCACCGACGGAGCCGCGTCGATCAGCATCCCGCCACCGGGCTCGAGCCCGCTGCGTCCGAGCAGGCCGCGCATCCGCGCCAACGAGCTCTTGGGCACCTCGCACCGCTCGCAGAGGACGACGCCTTCAGCCGTGCGAACTCTCGCGAGCGGGGCCCCGGCCATCGCCTCTCATGGTGCCGGACTCGACGACGCGGCGACGAGAGAGCCCCAGCCGGGCTCTCTCGTCGCTTGCGCGTGATGGCGGAGCTACGGACTCGTGAAGACGTCAGTGGCGACGTTCTGGAACACGTTGTTCCCGAGCGTCGCGGTGACGTGCCCGCCGACTCCGAGCCAGATGCCGTACTGGTCGTTACGGATCCGGTTGTGCGAGATCGTCACCGTGACGGGCACGGTGCCGGAGTAGACGAGGACCCCGGTCGTGGACGTGTCGCCGGCATCGGGGTCGCCGCCCGTGTTGTTCGTGCCGATCGTGTTGTGGACGATCCGGTTTCCCGAGAGGTCCTCGAACAGCCCGGGCGAGAGCGGATGCGCGACGCACTGCGGATAGGGCGAGTTCGCGGTGGGGTTTCCGTTGCGACCGCGTGGGAACCCCGGTCGTATGGCGAAAGACAACGGGAAAGATC
>VAXA01000077.1 GCA_005883365.1 Actinomycetota bacterium | reverse complement strand
GCTCGAGCAGGATCGCGCAGCACTCACCGGGCCGCAGACGCTGCTCGAGGTCTTCCGCGACTTCGAGGAGGGAATGGCACGCACGCTGCTCGCGAAGTTCGGCCTCGGCGCCGACGACGTCTTGCGCGCTGCCTCGTCGCTCTCGCCGGGCGAGCGCACACGCGCCGGCCTTGCGCTGCTCACCGCCCGCGGAGTGAACTGCCTCGTGCTCGACGAGCCGACCAACCACCTCGACGTCGAGGCGATCGAGGAGCTCGAGCGCGCTCTCGCGGGCTACGACGGCACCGTGATCCTCGTCACCCACGACCGCCGCTTCCTAGAGGCCTTCGCGGCCGGCCGTACCATCGAGCTGTGACTCCAACGGCAGCGATCCTCACGATCGGGAACGAGCTCGTCTCGGGCGACGTGCCGAACTCGAACGCGGCCTGGCTGGCGCGCCGCCTCGCGCCGCTCGGCGTCTCGGTGCGGTTGACGGCGGCGCTCCCCGACGAGATCGACGCGGTCGCGGAGTTCGTCCGCGCCGAGGCGCCGCGCGTCGACTTCCTCCTCGTCACCGGCGGCCTCGGCGGCACGCCCGACGACCTGACGCGCGAGGCGATCGCGGCCGCGTTCGGTGTCCCGCAGGAAGAGGTGCCGGAGGTCGCGGCCGACCTGCGTGCCCGGTTCCGCCGCGATCCTGAGTACGCCGCGCGCTGGGCCATGCTGCCCCGCGGCAGCCGGCCGCTCGCGAACCCGCTGGGCGGTGCGCCCGGCTTCGCGCTCGAGAATGTCTACGTCCTGCCGGGCCTCCCGTCGGAGATGGAGGCGATGTTCGCCTCGATCGAGGAGGAATTCCGCCGCGGCGGCCCGATCGAATCGTGGCGGCGCGTCTACCGCACGTACGAGAGCGTGATCGCCGCGACGCTCGTGGAGACCGGCGAGCGCTGGCCCGGCGTCCTCGTCGGCTCCTACCCGAGCTTCGGCGCGGGCGGATTCACCGTCGAGGTGGTCGAGTCAGCGATTGAAGAGGGCGGCGGACGGTAGGTAGAACGCCGCGATCGCGAACGTCAGGAACACCGCCGCGAGTGGGCTGAAGAAGGCGACGACGAAAACCGCGCCGTACATCGGCACACCGGGCAGGTAGGCGCGGTCGACCGCCTGCAGCGCCGAGTCGGGTGTCCCCTCGGCGATGAGGCGACGGTTACTGCGCGCGTACCGCCACCAGATCTGGTGCATCACCGCCATGACGACCAGCGTGGCCGCGTACGCGAGCGTGGCCGCCTTCTCTCCGTCGCTCCGGAGGTAGTCGCCGACGAGCTTCGTCGGGAAGGGCAGGAACGCGATCGTCAGCAGGAGCAGGTTGTTGAGGAAGAGCATCGTCCGGTCGGCGCGTCCGATCAGCGACACCGTGTGGTGATGGTTCATCCAGATGATTCCGATCGTGACGAAGCTCGTGATGTAGGCGAGGTAGGACGGCCAGAGATGGAGGAGCTGATTGCCGAGGTCCCGGCCCGACGTGACCGAGAACTCGAGGACGAGCAGGGTCGCGGCGATCGCGAACACGCCGTCACTGAACGTCTCGAAGCGCGTGGTGTCGTAGTCCAAGCCGCTGATGGTCGCCTACGCGTAGGACGGCGTTTCCGGCCGCTGCCGGCCGGGGACGAGAGGTGCGATGACGAATCTCCGCCTCACGAAGCAGCTCGCCGACCTCCCCGAGCCGCTCGACGAGTTCGCCGACCCGGTGCAGGAGGCCGTGAACGCCGTGCCGCAGCCGGTGCGGGACGTGCTCGACGGCGTCTGGCTCGGCAATCCGCTCCATCCGGCGCTGACCGACGTGCCGATCGGGGCGTGGTCGGCCGCGTTCGCGCTCGACCTCGCGGGCTCGACCGCCGCGGACGACGCGCTCGCGGTCGGGATCCTCGGCGCCGTGCCGACAGCGCTCACGGGACTGAACGACTGGAGCCATCTCAAGGACGACTCCCGCCGGATCGGGACCGTGCACGCGCTCCTCAACACGATGAGCCTCGCGCTGAACGTCGCCTCGCTCGTCGCGCGGAAGGACGGGCACCGCAGCCTCGGCCGCGTGCTCTCGGGTGTCGCCTACGCCGGCACGCTCTTCTCGGCGCATCTCGGCGGGCATCTCTCGTTCGGGCTCGGAGTCCGCGTCAACCGGACGGCGTTCGAGAGCCCGCGCGACCGGTACGCGCCGGTGTGCGACGAGAGCGACCTCAACGGCGGCAAGCTCGTCGGCGTAGAGCTCGAGAGCGAATCGGTCGTCGTCTCGCGCTCCGAGGAGAGCGGCGAGGTGTGCGCGATAGCAGCGACGTGCTCGCACCTCGGCGGCCCGCTGCACCAGGGCGAGCGCGACGGCGACGTCGTCACCTGCCCATGGCACGGCTCCCGCTTCGACCTCTGCACGGGCGAGGTGCGCGGCGGGCCGGCGGTCTATCCGCAGCCGCGCTACGAGGCGCGCGTCCGCGCCGGCAAGGTCGAGATCCGAGCCGCGAAGGACTCCAAGGACTGACGGAAGCCGCCGCTACGATCGAGCGGTGGCCGCCACGACGCCGGAGACCTACCTCGCCGACCTGAACCCGGCGCAGCGCGAGGCCGTCCTCCACACCGAAGGCCCCGTGCTCGTCGTCGCCGGCGCCGGCTCGGGCAAGACCCGCGTCCTCACGCGCCGCATCGCGCACCTGCTCGGCGCCGTCGGCGTGAAGCCGTCCGAGATCCTCGCGATCACGTTCACCAATAAGGCGGCGGGGGAGATGCGCGAGCGCGTCGAGCACCTCGTCGGCCCGCCCGCCCGTGCGGCTTGGGTGATGACGTTCCACTCCGCCTGCGGCCGGATCCTGCGCCGCGAGGCGCAACGGCTCGGCTACCGCTCGAACTTCACGATCTATGACCAGGCCGACCAGATTCGCCTCGTCAAGCGCTGCCTCGAGGAGCTCGAGCGCGACCCGAAGCGCTTCACGCCGCGCGGCATCCACTCCCAGATATCGAACGCGAAGAACACCCTCGTCGGCCCGGTGGAGTACACCGCGAGGTCTACGACCTCTACCAGAAGCGCCTCTTCGCCTCGAACGCCGTCGACTTCGACGACATGCTCTTCCTCACGGTCGACGTCCTTGAACGTTTCCCCGAGGCGCGCGAGAAATGGCAGGAAGCCTTCCGCTACATCCTCGTCGACGAGTACCAGGACACGAACCACGCCCAGTACCGCCTCCTCCAGCTCCTCGCCGAGAAGCACCGCAACGTCTTCGCAGTCGGGGACCCGGACCAGAGCATCTACGGCTTCCGCGGCGCCGACATCCGCAACGTCATGGAGTTCGAGCAGGACTTCCCCGGCTCCTACACGATCGCGCTGGAGCAGAACTACCGCTCGACGCAGCACATCCTCGACGCGGCGAACGGGGTCATCCGCCACAACCGCGAGCGCAAGGAGAAGAACCTCTGGTCGGAGCTCGGCGAGGGTGAGCCGGTACGCGTTCTCGAGGTCGAGGACGAGCACGCCGAGGCGCGCTACGTCGCCGCCGAGATTGCGCTGCTCGTCGAGGAGGGGTTCTCGGGCAGCGAGGTCGCCGTCTTCTACCGCACGAACGCGCAGAGCCGCGTGCTCGAGGACGTCCTCGTCCGGCAGGGGATCGCGTACCAGGTGATCGGCGGCCCGCGCTTCTACGAGCGCGCCGAGATCAAGGATCTCATCGCTTACCTCCAGGTGCTCGACAACCCGTACGACGCGGTCTCGCTCATCCGCATCGCCACCCGGCCCCGCCGCGGCATCGGCGACTCGACGCTCG
>VAXA01000296.1 GCA_005883365.1 Actinomycetota bacterium | reverse complement strand
GTGTATTGGACGTCCTTCGTGTAGGACTGGACGACGAGCACCCCGACCGGCCGCGCATCCTTGGACTTGAGCGGCACGCCGAGCGAGTCCTCGGGCAGCTCTCCGAGCAGGTCGATCTCCCCGCGCTCGACGAGCTCCGTGATCCCAGCCCTCGTAAGGTGCTGCGGCTTGCCGGTCCGGAGCACGTATGCCGTCGCGCCGCGCGCTTCACCCTGCCCGAACTCGAACCACTGGTTCGGGTCGGGACATTCGGCGTCGACCTCGTCTGCGTAATACGGCCAGCTGATCAGCTGACGCTCCTCGTCGTAGAGCGCGATGAAGAGGTTGTTCGCATACATGAGCTCGCCGACGACCTCGTGGATCGCACGGTAGAACTCCTGCATGTCCTGCGCCGCGCTCGCGAGCTCGGCGATGCGGTACAGCGCGTCCTGCACCTTGGCGGCGCGGGTCTGCTCTGCCTCGACGCCCCCCACGACATCGAGTATCGCGCGTCGCGAACGGCTCGTCTAGGTTCTCGCAGAGATGGCAGAGTCACCCGGCCCCCAGGTCCCGTTTCCGCCGATGGAGGCCGAGCTAGTGGCGGAGCTTCCAGCGGGCGAGGGCTGGCGCTACGAGCCGAAGTGGGACGGCTTCCGCGGCGTGCTGGAGAACGACGGCGGCGAGCTCGCGCTCTGGTCGCGGAACGGGCGGCCGTTGCTTCGCTACTTCCCCGAGCTACGGCCGCTCGGCGAGCTGATGCCGGCGCACTCAGCGCTCGACGGCGAGATCGTGATCGCCCGCGGCGGGGCGCTCGACTTCGACGCGATGCAGATGCGGCTGCATCCGGCGGAGAGCCGCGTCCGCAAGCTCGCAGGAGAGATCCCGGCCACCTTCGTCGCCTTCGACCTCCTGCTGTGGAAGGGGAAGCCGGTGCACGAGCGCCCGATCGAGAAGCGGCGCGCCGAGCTCGAGAAGGTTGCAGGCGGATTCGATTTGTCGCCGGTCTCCGACGGCGCCGAGCAGGGACGCGAGTGGCTGCGGACCTTGCGTGCCGCCGGCTTCGACGGCGTGGTGGCGAAGCGGCTCGGCCTCCCCTATCTCCCGGGCTCCCGCGAGGGCGTAGTCAAGGTCAAGCCGCACCGCACCGCCGACTGCGTCGTCGCCGGGATCCGCTGGAAGAAGGGCGGTCGCTCCACGATCGCCACGCTCCTGCTCGGCCTCTACGACGACGACGGCCACCTCGACTACGTCGGCTCGGCGGCGGTCGGCGCGAAGAACCAGGCCGAGATCGCGGACAAGGTCCTGCCGCTCGTAGACGAGAAGAGCGACCGACGGTTCAGCGAGCCCAACCGCTGGGGCACCGGAGAGCTCGAGGAGACGGCCCTGCGCCCGGAGCTCGTCGTCGAGGTGCGCTTCGACAAGCTCGAGAAACGGCGCTTCCGCCACGGGACGCGCCTGCTCCGCTTCCGCTCCGACAAGGATCCGCGCGACTGCACCTGGCGGGAGGTACGCCCGCCGCGCAGCCCCGACGACCTCGCCGTCGAGGACCTGCTCCGCGCCTAGCTCTTCTTGGCCCGCGACGGCTGGACGCGCTTCGGCTCGCCCGGCATCTTGGGGAAGTTCGGCGGGTACGGGGCCTCGCCGACTCCCCCCGCCTCCTCACGCTCCACCCATTCGAACAGCTTCTGCAGGTCGCAGACGGCGTCGTCGATTCCCGCCTGGACGTCGCCGAGCTCGGCGAAGCGCGCCGGCATGGTCGCCATCGTGAAGTCCTCGGTCTCGAGCGAGTCGAGCTCGTCCCAGCGGAAGGGCGCCGAGACGGTCGCGTCGGGACGGGCGCGGACGGAATAGGCGGAGGCGATCGTCCGGTCGCGCGCGTTCTGGTTGTAGTCGATGAAGACGCGCTCGCCGCGCTCCTCCTTCCACCACGCGGTCGTGACGAGCTTCGGCGCACGCCGCTCGACGTCGCGCGCGAACGCGAGCGCGCAGCGCCGCACCTCGCGGAAGCCCCATTTCGGCTCGATCCGGCAGGCGACGTGGATGCCGCGGTTGCCCGACGTCTTCGGCCAGCCCACAAAACCGAGCTCGTCGAGCGCCTCCTTCACGACAGCCGCGACGCGCTTCGCTTCGGCGAAGCCAGTTCCGGGCTGCGGGTCGACGTCGATGCGGAGCTCGTCCGGATGCTCGACGTCGCGCCGCCGCGACGGCCAGGGATGGAAGTCGATCGTGGCGAGGTTGGCGGCCCACGCGACGTGGGCGAGCTCGGTGACGCAGAGCTCGTCGGCGGTGCGGCCGGAGGGGAACGTGACGGTCGCCGTCTCGATCCAGTCGGGCCGGTGCTTGGGGACGCGCTTCTGGTAGATCGCCTCGCCCTCGGCGCCGTCCGGGTGGCGCTTGAGCTGCGTCGGCCGCTCGTACAGCACGCGGACGATCCCCTCGCCGACGGCGAGGTAGTACTGGACGAGATCGAGCTTCGTCTCGCCGCGTGTCCGGAAGAAGACCTTGTTCGGGTTCGTCACCTTGACCGTGCGTGACCCGACCTCGAGCTCCACGAACGGCGATTGCGATGGCATCGCCCAAGTATCGCGGCCGGCGCCCGGCGACACAGTCGCCCGACCTTCTGGCCGGTGCGCCGGTGGCTTTGCCACCGGCGCTTCCAGCCTCTGCCCGGCCGCCAGCGGAGAGGGCGGGATTTGAACCCGCGACGCACCTTTCAGCACGTACGCGATTTCCAGTCGCGCTCCTTAGACCGCTCGGACACCTCTCCGAGCGCGCCCCAGGGTAACTAGCCGCACGGCGGCAGGTCGTCGAGCACGTTGTCGGTCCCGCGTTCGCGCTTCGCGCGGATGTCCTCGCCCGCAAGCTCGAGCTCTACCCGCTCACCGGTCGAGGGGTCGACGATGTAGAGCCGATGGCCCTCCTGTATCGCCCGCCGGGCCTCTTCGATCGACCAGAGCTCGTCGTACATGACGCCGTTGCCGCTTTCCGAGTAGCCGACCGCGCGGGGATGTCCGTCGGCGCGGCGGACTACGCAGATCAGGCGGTACTCGGCGATTGCTAGTTCCCCTCTGCCGCAGGTGCCAAGTCGCCTCGAGTTTACCGTTCGCGAGAGATTTGTATAACTACAGATAGCAACATCCGACGCGCTGGCTACAACTCGCGTCACCCGGCCGGGCTGTTCTGTCAATCGACCGGAAGGACAGTCCCGTGAAGACGAGGTTTACCTTTCTGGCCGTCGTCCTCGGCGCGGTAGTGCTTGCGCTCGTTTTGGGCGACGCCCCCTGGCCGGGCAAGTAGCTCCGGCCCGGATCCAACGGCGGTGGCGTGCGCCCGCGTGCGCGTCACCGCCCACCCGGCGACTAGTGATTCATTTGCATCGCCTGTAGTCTTGCTTCGCCATGCCACGGCGGCCTTCCACTCACGTCGACGACCCCGTCGCCGTTGGCGAACGCCTGAGAAAGGCGCGTGAAGCCGCGAGCCTGACCCAGCGCCAGATTGCGTTCGACGGTTGCACGGCCGCCTATGTCTCTCGGATCGAGGCCGGCGCACGCGTCCCGTCCCTGCAGATCCTCCACCAGCTTGCGAAGCAGCTCGGCGTCACCCCTGAGTATCTGGCGACCGGCCGGCCCGACGGCGACGAACTGAGCGCAGAGCTGCTCGAGGCCGAGGTGGCCCTGCAGCTCGGCGATGAGAACCGGGCGGCGGAGTTATACGAGACGGCGCGAGAGGAAGCCGATTCACGCGCAGCCCTCGCGCGAGCGCAGCTCGGGCTCGGGCAGCTGGCCCTCCACCGGGGCGACATTCCGGAGGGGATCGCGCTGCTCGAGGAGGCCCTCGCCTCCGGCGAGCTTGCACCGGGCGACGCGTCCACCGCTGCCAACGCATTGGGTCGGAGCTATGTAGGCCTCGCCCGTTTCGACGAAGCCTTCGCTCTCTTCGAGCGTTTTCTCGACCAGGCGCGGGCACGCGGAGACCGGTTCGACGAGGTCCGGTTCGCACTGCTGCTCGCGAATACCTACATCGACCACGGCGATTACGCTCGCGCCCACGCAACCCTCGGCGAGGTTCTCCACCTGGCGCGTGAGACGATCGACCCGAAGCTGCGCGCGAGCCTCTACTGGTCGCAGTCGCGCGTCCACGTCTCACAGGGTGAGCCAGACCGCGCCGCGGAATACGCGCGCCTCGCGCTCGCAACCCTGAGGGCGAGCGAGCAGACCCTCGAGGCCGCCCGCGCGTTGCTGTTGCTGGCCTTCATCGAGAACGACCGAGGCAATCCTGAGGCTGCGCTCGAGCTCGTCGACGAAGGCGAGCCTATTGTCGTCGCCTCCGCCGCTCGCGAGACGACGGACGCCGCTCTGTTCACGATCGAGCGAGCGCGGGCCCTCTCCGCTCTCGGCGAAGGAGACGAGGCGGCAGAGCTTCTCCTCGGCGTCGTTCCGAGTCTGAACGCAGCCGCGCCCAGAGACGCCGCCCGTGCCTACTGCGCGGTCGCGGACATCTTCCGGAAGGAGGGCGACGTGGCCCGCGCCCTGGAGCTGTACGAGCTGGCCGTCGAACAGTCCCCGGTCCCCAGCAGCAGAGCCGTGGCCGCTGCCCTGACGGCGATGGCGGAGATCTACGAGGAACGGGGCGACGCGCAGAAGGCGCTCGAGCTACTCAAGCAGGCCCTCGCCGCGCGCAGTAGCACCACTGTCTGAGGCACGTAGTCATCGCTGATCGAGAGCGCGTGCGGCCGGCGCCGACGGCCAGACCGTCGTCCGCCGGCGTAGGACGTCCTCGTCGGTGACGGCCCACTCGCGCGTCCGCGCGTAGTGCTCCTGTGCCCTGAGGTCCGGGCGGTCGTGGGCGATGGGCTCTAGCAGCGATGGATCCTCTTCGGCCGGGAAGAGCACCTCCGGCGCGAGCGAGCCGTAGAGATGGAGCAGGTGACTCCGCGTGCGCTCGTCAAGGCTCGCCGGCCACGCGATCCGGTCGAGCCCGATTGCGCCCGGCAGTGGCCGCGGGCGCTGCGAGAGGCCGCGGACGCCGAGGAAGTCCAGCGTGTCGAGCGCGATCCGCCTGTACGTCGTCAGCTTCCCGCCGGCCACGCTCACCATCCCGGACCGTCCTCTCGAGAGGACGGTCTCGCGCCGTGCGCTCGCCGTGCGGCCATCGCCTCTCGGGAGGACGCGCAGGCCGCAGAAGGTCGTGCGCGGCGGGCCGAGTCCCTCGACCGCAACCGCCGCCTCCCTCAGCACCTGCTCGACGTCGGCCTCGGCGACCGCCGCCGTCTCCGGCTCGCCCTCGTGCGGCGTGTCCGTTGTGCCGATCAGCAGCATCCCCTCCCACGGCATCGCGAAGGTGACCCGGACGCGGTCGTGGGGGATCGTCAGGGCCGCACCCCAATCGGCGCCGCCTTCGACGAGGACGTGCACGCCCTTGCTCAGGCGGATCGACGGCCGCACCGCCTCGTCCTCCAGCCGGCGGACCCGGTCGACCCACGGGCCGGCGGCATTCACAACCGCCCGTGCGTGCACCGCGAGCGTTCG
>VAXA01000295.1 GCA_005883365.1 Actinomycetota bacterium | reverse complement strand
TGAGGACGCCCACGTGGCCGCGCTCGTGGAAGCCGAAGCGCCCGGCGCGGCCCGCGATCTGGGCGATCTCCCACGGCTCGAGGTCGCGCCGCTCGCGCCCGTCGAACTTCGTCGTCTCGGCGAAGAGGAGCGTCTCGCACGGGAGGTTCACGCCGTGGCCGAGGACGTCGGTCGCCGCGCAGACCTCCGCGCGGCCGTCGGCGAAGCGGTCGATCTCCTCGCGCCGCGACCCGAGCGGCATGGCACCGTAGAGGCAGGCGACGCGGCCGGGATGAAGCTGGTTCAGCTCGCCGGCAAGCCCGATCACGGCACGGCGGCTGAAGGCGACGACGACCGTGCCCGGCCCGAGGCCCGCGATTCCGCGGCGGCCGACCCAGTCGAGCGGCGCCTTCCGCTCGAAGAAGCGGAGCTCGGCCTGCGGGAAGGCGTGGCGGACGAGCGGCAGCGCCTCGACCGCGCCGAGCAGGAGGACGTGCCGGTACTCGCCGCCGAGCAGGAGCCGCGTCCACGCCGAGCCGCGCTCCTCGTCCTCAGCCCACTGCACCTCGTCGAGCACGAGCGTCTCGCCCGAGAGCGGGGCCATCTCGGCGGTGCAGCAGACGATCGGCGCGTCGGGATTGACGCGCTCCTCGCCGGTGACGAGACCGACCCGCCCCTCGCCGAGCTCTGCCGAGAGGCGCCGGTGCGCCTCCTGCGCGAGCATGCGCAGCGGCGCGGCGTAGACGCCCTTGCCGGTCTCGACGAGGAAGCGGAGCGCGTCGTGCGTCTTGCCGGAGTTCGTCGGGCCGAGGTGCGCGATCACCGTCTCCGGCTCGACGCTGCGCTCGGGCAGCCGGACGGTCAGCTCAGAGACAGGTCTCCGGGCCGTCTGCCGCCGCTGGTGGCGCTCGCTCCGACTGGGGCGCTTCTGCCTCTGGTGCCTGCCTCGTCCCACGAGGCGACGGTAGCCGTTAGACCTGCAGGAAGCGGCGGAGCGTGACGAGCGAACCCGTGGCGCCGAGCAACAGACCCGTGCCGAGCAGCGCGAACGCGTTGAGCGTGAAGGGCAGCGCGTGCACGTCGGAGCTGGTGCCGCCGATGTGCGGCAGGATCGACGGCAGCGCGACCGCCTTCCCGACCACGAGCAGGATCACGGCGAAGGCCGAGCCGAAGAGCCCGCAGACGAGCCCTTCGAGCATGAACGGCCCGCGGATGAACCAGTTCGTCGCCCCGACGAGCTTCATCACCTCGATCTCGCGTCGCCTCGCGAAGATCGAGAGCCGGATCGTGTTCGCGATCAGCAGCGTGGACGCGATCACGAGCAGGACGACCGCGATCAGGAAGACGAGCGAGATGACCTTCGCGATCGTGAGCACGCGCTTCGCCGTCGTGCTCCCCCAGCTCACCTTGTCCACTCCGACCCAGTTCGACGTCCGCACGTCCTTGCCGATCAGCGGCGTATACGAGGCCTTCTTCGGCACGACGGTGTACGAGTCGGGCAGCGGGTTGCTCGGCAGCCCGGTCGTGAAGAGCCTCGGGAAATCGTGCTTCATCTTGACGAGAGCCTGCTCCTTCGAGACGAACACGACTTGCTTGGCGCGGGAGTCATGCCGGAGCCTTGCCCCGACCGATTGCTCCTGCGCCTGGGTTGCGTCACTCGCGAAGTAGACGTGCACCTGGAGCTCTTTCTGGATGTGGTTGCTCCACGAGAGCACCCACGTGCCGAGCCCGATGAACAGCCCGAGCAGGCACATCCCGATCAGCACGGTCATCGTCGCCGCGAAGGTCGTCGAGAGGTTCATCCGGATCGAGGACCACGCCTCGGAGAACAGCAACCGGACGCGACTCATTCGGAGGTGTAGCCCCCGCGCCGCTCGTCGCGGGCGAGCCGCCCGCCCTCGAGCGCGATCACGCGCTTGCGCATCTTGTCCACCATCTCGCGGTCGTGCGTGACCATGAGGATCGTCGTGCCGGCGCGGTTGATGCGGTACAGGAGCTGCATGATCCCGACGCTCGTGTCGGGGTCGAGGTTCCCGGTCGGCTCGTCGCAGACGAGGAGCGGCGGGTGGTTGACGACGGCCCGCGCGATCGAGACGCGCTGCTGCTCGCCGCCGGAGAGCTCGTCGGGGAGCGAGTTCATCTTGTTCGCCAGCCCGACCATCGTCATCACCTCGGGCACCTTGCGCCGGATCGACGCGCGGCTCTCGCCCTGCACCTTGAGGGCGTAGGCGACGTTCTCCGCCGCCGTCCGGCTCGGCAGGAGCTTGAAGTCCTGGAAGACGCACCCGATGTTGCGGCGCAGCCGCGGCACCGTCGAGTGGCGCAGCCGGCCTAGGTCGCGGCCGCTGAGGATGATGCGCCCGTCCGACGGCTCGAGCTCCTTCAGCAGCAGCCGCACGAGCGTGGTCTTGCCGGAGCCCGACGCGCCGACGACGAAGACGAACTCGCCCTTGTCGATCCCGAAGCTGACCGCGTCGAGCGCCGTGACGTCCGGGTCGTAGACCTTGGTCACGTTCTCGAACAGAATCATCGAGCCGGCGGAGGGCTGGCCCTGCTCCGGCTTGGCCTGCCCGTTTGCTGAAGGCTGTGCCACGGCCTGGCTGGGCTGTTCTATCTGTACGTCAGTCACGTCTACCGGTTCGAGTTGGGGGCGGGCGGGTGCCCGGCGCCGGTGGAGTGCTTGTGGAGCGCCCTCAACTCTAGCGCAGCTTTCGGCGTGCTACGAAGTCTCTCCTGCAGTTTGCAGCAGATACGCGCGGATGAAGCCATCGAGATCGCCGTCGAGGACGCCCTGCGTGTTGCCGACCTCGTACCCCGTCCGCGCATCCTTGACCTGCTGGTACGGGTGGAGGACGTAGCTT
>VAXA01000076.1 GCA_005883365.1 Actinomycetota bacterium | reverse complement strand
CTACGATTCGTACATGCGCGTGCTCATTGCGGACGACCATAGACTGATTGTCGAAGGAGTCAAGCGCGCGCTCGAGGAGGCGCCGGACTTCGAGGTCGTCGGCGAGTGCAACTCCGGCTCGCAGGTGCTGCCCATGGTCGGTCGCACGAATCCCGACGTCGTCCTGCTCGATCTCCGAATGCCGGGCGCCGACGGGCTCGCGTGCCTGAGCCGTATCCGCAAGCAGCACCCCGACGTGAAGGTCGTCGTCCTCTCCGTCTCGACCGACGAGAACGTGATCCAAACCGTGCTCTAGCGCGGCGCGAGCGCCTTCATCGTCAAGAGCATCAATCCGATCGACCTGCCCTCCGCGTTGCGGCAGGCGGTCGACGGCACCGTCTACAGCGCGATCGGCTTGCCCGATCCCGGCGAGAGCGCTGCGCGCGCCGCCGGCCTCACCGAGCGCGAGACGGCGATCCTCGCCGCTCTCGCCCGCGGCCTCTCGAACGAGGCGATCGGCAAGGAGCTGTGGGTGGCGGAACAGACCGTCAAGTTCCACCTCACGAACATCTATCGCAAGCTCGGCGTCTCGAACCGCACCGAGGCCGCGCGCCTCGCGTACCAGAACGGGCTCGTTGAGAGCCCGATCGACGACCGCTGAGCCTAAGCCCCCGGCCCCTATGACCTCGGAGGGGGTGCGGGACATCTCCCGCACCCCCTCCGGCGCGTTGTTCACCCGGTCACCGGCGGCGTGAAGACGTTGGTCACGCCAACCCGCTTGGTGTTGCAGCGCTTGCTGGCGATCGGGCTGAAGATCAAGATCCCGGCCTTCTTCATCTTCACGTTCTGCGTGATGACGCCCTTGCCGTTGGAGGCCGCCGTGCGGATGTTGGTCTTCGGGCCCTTGATCTGGACATGGACGCCCTTCACCGCCAAGCCGTGCTGGGTGACGTGAATGGTCAGCTTCGTCTTGCGCCCGACGAACAGCTGCTTCGGGGTCACCTTGCTGACCGCGACGCAGAACACGGGCGGCGTGACGACGCCGACGGTCTGGACGGTGGCCGTCGCCGAGTTGTTGCCCGTGTTGGTCTCCGGCCTGCTGCCGGCTACGGTCGCCGTGTTCGTCTGGGCACCGACCGTGCTCGGCGTGGTGACCAGCGTGATCGTCACCGATGCGCCGGAGGCCATCGTCCCGATGCTGCAGTTCAGGATCGCCCCGCCGGTGCAGGAGCCCTGCGTCGTCGTCGCCGACACGAAGGTGTTGCCGGCCGGCATCGGATCCGCGATCGTCACACCTGTGGCCTCACTCGGCCCGTTGTTGGTCACCACGATCGTCCAAGTGATGTTGCCGGCACCGAGGGTCTGCGTAGCCGGTGAGCCGGCCTTCGTGATCGAGAGGTCGACCAGAGCCTGGACACAGGTCGAAGCGCTCGACTGGTCGCTGCCGTCGTTGCTCGTCGTCACGCTGCCCGTGTTGTCGACCACACCGCTGGTCGGGCAATCGCCGCCCGTCGCCCCTGTGGTCGGCGACGTGATGTGCACCGTGAACGTGGAGGCGGCCTGCGTCGTCCCCGCGGGCACCGTTACCGGGCCGCAGGTCAGCTTGCCCGCCGCGATCGCGCAGCTGCCGTTCCAACCGGCACCCTGCGAGGCGATCGACCAGGACAGGCCGGCATTCGTCGGCAGCGTGTCCGACAACTGCACAGCACGCGCATCCCCGCTGCCGTCGTTGTAGACGGTCAGCGTGAACCCGATCGGAGAGCCCACGTTCACCTTGGCGGCATCCGCCGTCTTCACGATGTGGATCGCCGCCGGGTTGATCACCACCGACTCCTCACCACACTCGCTGAACGCCTGGTTGTTATTGCTGTCACCGTTGAAGGTGGCCGTCCAGTTCCAGGTACCGGCCTCATCCGCAGTGACCAACGCGTTCGCGGTGCCGTAGTCGCTGCCGTTGTGATCCGCCGGCACCGTCTCGGTGTACGCCGGCTCACCATCGCAGGTCGGATCGTTCGGCCCGTACAGGTTGAACGTGATCGAACCCGTCCCGTCGAAGTTGCTGCCATTCGACAGGGTCGCCGAGTCGTTCAACAGATCACCGACCGAACCCAACGTCTCACTCGGCGTCGTCACAATCGTCGGCGAAGCCGTGACCGTCACCGGCTCGCTGGTGCAGCCGGAGTCGACCGGGCCTGGGTTGTTGGTGTCACCCGAGAACACCGCCAGGAAGTGGTAGATGCCGGCCTGGTCGGAGACAAAGCCGCCCTTGTTGGTGGTGCTGGTATCGAACGGCCCGTTGTCGGAGACGCTGTCGAACGTCCAACTGTCGACCGCACCCGTGCCATCGGTGCTGCAGTCCACACCCGGCTCGAACAAGTAGATCGTGACCGAGCCCGTGCCCAGCAGATTGCTCGTGCCGTGCAAGCTGGCGCTGTCGTTGAGCGTGTCACCAAGCGAGCCCGACTTCGGCGTCTGATCCGTCGTGATCGTCGGCGAAGCCGTGATCACTACCGGCTCCGAGCCGCAACCACTGCTCGCAGAGCCGTTGTTGGCGTCACCCGAGAACACGGCCACCCACTGGTAGGTGCCGGCCACCAACGGCGGCCCGAAGCTGCCACTGGCGAACGGCCCATTGGTCGACACCGTGGAGCTCGCCACATGGCTGTACACGGTCGTGCCCGAGCCGTCGTTATGGCAGGTCGCGCCCGGCGCGTACAGATAGAAGGTCACCGAACCCGTGCCGAGCAGGTTGCTCGTCGAGTGCAGCGTCGCGCTGTCCGAGATCGAGTCACCCGTCCCGCCCGCCGACTCACTCACATCCGTCGTAATCGTCGGCGAAGCCTTCAGGACCGTGAAGGGCTCGCAGGAGCTGACCGCCGAGTCGCTGTAGTTCGGGTCGTCGCCCGACAGGTACTGCGCCTCGAAGCCGTAGTCGCCGGCCGCGAGTGGCCCCTCCGTGTCCGAGTTCGGGACGTTCCCAGACCCATCCAGGGTCACCAGGCCAGCATCCGTCCCGCCACCCGAGCAGTCGCTGTTGGTGAAGAAGGTGTACTGAACTTTGCCGGTCGGAGTCTTACCGGAGACCAGGTTCCCGAGGGTCGCCGTGTCGTAGACGCTCGATCCGTTGGCAATGGACGAACCGTCCACGATCGTGCCGCCGCCCGCAGCGTTCTTGAGCGTGGTGGTGACCGTTGGCTGGACGCAGTTCGAGACGTCGACCGGGGCCGGCCCGACGTAGTCCTTCAGCTGTGCCTGATCGCCGCTCTTGGACGTGCGGCTCCCGCCGAGCACGCTGCCGAAGGTCTCGCAGGCCTTGCCGCCGTTTCCGGCGAGGTTGAGCGCCGAGAGGTCGATGCCTGCCTCGCCGAACTCGAATGTCGTGAGGTCGTGGGAGGCGCCTGGACCGAGCGTGTCGGTCACCGTGCCGCTGTTGACGGCCGCCTCGAACGGAGGCGTCGTAAGCGCTACCCAAGTCGAGCCGTCCCACTCCTTGGCGTCGATCGTCGAGTTTCCGCTCTGGAAGTTGTAGTCGAACAGCAGATCGCCCTGAGTGCGCTGGACGAAGCCGTCGTTGTTCGCGCAGGCGAGCTTGCCCTGGTCGAACTCGAAGGAGACGAA
>VAXA01000292.1 GCA_005883365.1 Actinomycetota bacterium | reverse complement strand
CGGCCCACAGCACCCCCATGAGCGCGAGGCCGCGCATCCGGCTCCGGCCTTCCGCGAGCTTCACGACGGGGAGCTGGAAGAGGACGACCCCGAGCGCGTCGAGGGCGAAGACGATTCCGACCTCGCGTTCACTGATGTGTGCGACGTTCTTCCCGAAAGCCGGGAGGATCTCGACGGCGAGAGATATCCCGGCCGTCATGAACGTCGCGTTGAGCAGCGTGAACGTCATGAAGACGCGGTCACGGAGGACGGCGCGCCAGCTCCCGCCGAGGCGCTCTTCGTGCAGGGCCGGCGCCCGGACGCGCGCGAGGACGAGCATGTAGCCGACGAAGGTCACGCAGTTGATCGCGAAGAGGACGGTGAACGTCCGCGGGTGTCCGACCGACGCGATCAGCCCCGCGGCGACGCCGCCGATCGCCACGCCGACGTTCATGGCCAGCCGCTGAAGCGCGTACGCGGGCGCGCGGCGGCCCGCCGGAGTGAGCCCCGCGAGGAGCGCCGACTGCGACGGCCAGAACGAGCCGCTGCCGACGCCCCACAGCGTGTAGATCGCGAAGGCTTCCCACGCCGTCCGGATCAGCGGCATGAGCGCGAACGCGACCGTCATCACGGCGAGCGCGCCGAGCAGCACCCGCTTCGGACCGAGCCGGTCGGAGAGCGTCCCGCCGAGGAAGCCGCTGGCGAGAGCCGCCGCCGACTGGACCGCGGCCGCGCTGCCCGCGAGCCCGAACGGGATCCCGCGCACGTTGTGGAGGTAGATGAGCAAGAACGGGAGAACGACCCCGTTCCCGAACGCGTTGACGAGCGCCCCGGCCTCGAGCACGTAGACGTCCCGCGGCAGACGCGGGTCGAGGCTGCGCAGGTAGGCGGCGAGCGGGCGCATCGCACGCGAGAGAATGCCCGCCGTGATCGAACGCCGGACGATCGTCTTCCGCGACGAGCGGCTCGCAGGGATCGAGCACCCTGCCTTCGAGGCGCGCGGGGCTCGAGACGGGCCGCACGTCGCGCTGATCGCTGGCGTGCACGGCTGCGAGTACTCATCCATCGCCTCTGTGATCCGTTTCATGAACGAGCTCGAGATCGACGAGCTCGCCGGATCGATCACGGCGGTTCCCGTCGTGAGCATGCAGTCGTTCGAGCGCCGCTCACCGTTCGTCGTCCCCGAGGACGGGAAGAACCTCAACCGCTGCTTCCCCGGGACGTACGAAGGGACGTACACGGACGCGCTCGCGCGGTCGATCTTCGACGAGCTGATCGCGCCCGCCGACTTCTTGATCGACCTCCACGGTGGCGATCTCATCGAGGCGCTCGAGCCGTTCACGATCTACGACGCCTCGCCCGTCGAAGAACGTGCGCGGGTGCTCGCGGTTGCCTTCGGGCTGCCCTACGTCGTCCGCGAGGATCCGGAGGGTGGACTGGCGGGCATGACCTGCAGCGCAGCCGCGCAAGCTGGGGTCCCGGCGATCATCGCCGAGGCCGGAGGCTGCGGGCAGCTCGACCGGGTCGCGGTTGAGCTGCTCGTCGAGGGAATCCGGAACGCGCTTCGCTCCCTCGAGATGCTGCCCGGGTCCGCGCGTCCGCCGCGTGCGGACATGCGCCTCGTCGGCGCGTTCGACTGGCTGCGCTGCCGTAGCGCAGGTTTTTGGGAGGCTGCCGTCGATGCTGGCGAAGAGGTGAAGGAGGGGCAACTCCTCGGCCGGGTGACGACGCTTCACGGAGAGGTAGGGGATGAGATCCACGCCCCGCGAGACGGCGTCGTCCTCTTTCTCACGACCAGCGCAGCCGTCTCGGACGACGGGCTGCTGCTCGGCCTTGGTGCCAAGCTCGCTCCCGTCGTCCGCTTGACCGGGTGATGCGCCCGGCAGGAATCGAACCTGCGACCTCGCGCTCCGGAGGCGCGCGCTCTATCCCCTGAGCTACGGGCGCCGGGGAACAGCCAGTCTAGCGGCGGCTGTCCGTTGGTACGTTCCGGCCGTGGAGGTCTCCACGCGGATCGTCACGCTCGAGCTGGCGGAAACGTTCGTCATCTCGCGCAGCGCCCGCGATACCGAGGACGTCCTCGTCGTCGAGCTGCGGCAGTCCGGCGTCTCGGGCTTCGGCGAGGCGCAGCCGCTCGACCACTACGGCGAGTCGGTCGAGTCGGCGCAGTGGTACGTCGAGGAGCACGCGGAGCTGCTCGGAGACGATCCGTTCGCGCTCGAGGAGGTGATGGAGCGCCTGCCGGTCCGCGAGCTCGCGGCGCGAGCAGCGGTCGATGCAGCGTTTCACGACCTGCAGGGCAAGTTGCTCGGCCAGCCGGTCTGGCGGCTGCTCGGGCTGCGGCGCGCCGGCCCCTCGACGAGCTGGACGGTGTGGCTCGGCGATCCCGACGACATGGCCCGCCGTGCGGAGAAAGCACTCGACCGGTTCCGGCGCCTCAAGCTCAAGCTGGGCGGCGGCGACGGGCTCGACGTCGAGCGCGTCCGCGCGGTTCGCGGTGTTGCCGACGAGCTGCCGCTGCAGGTCGATGTGAACGAGGCGTGGAGCCTCGACGAGGCACTCGAGGCGTTTCCTTCGCTCGCCGAGCTCGGCGTCGAGTACTGCGAGCAGCCGCTGCCCGCGGGCGACGAAGGCGGCCCCGAGCTGAAGGAGCGCTCGCCGCTCCCGATCTACGTCGACGAGGACTGCCACACGCTCGGCGACGTCCCGGCGTGCGCGGAGCGCGCGCACGGGATCAACGTCAAGCTCGCGAAGTCGGGCGGGATCCGCGAGGCGGTGCGGATGGGCGCGGAGCGCGCGCACGGGATCAACGTCAAGCTCGCGAAGTCGGGCGGGATCCGCGAGGCGGTGCGGATGG
>VAXA01000075.1 GCA_005883365.1 Actinomycetota bacterium | reverse complement strand
TTGTCTCTACAACGTCCCCCATGTATGACCCCTTGACGAGCCGCTACGCCTTTGCCTGCCCGGTGCGGGGCGAGACCCACGTCCTGCTCTCGGCGTTCCGGAGCATCGAGCAGCTCCCCGGCGCCGCGCATCCCGCGGTCTTCCGCGTGCGGTTCGACTGCCACTGCGGCGGGGAGCACGACGGGCTCCTGACCCACGAGGAGCTGGACTGGGCGCCGCTCGGTCTCGGCGCCGGCGAGTTCCTCAACCTCATGACCGCGCGGCTCGAGCCCGCGGGCGCCGAGCTGGGCGAGCTGGCGGCCGTGCGCATCAAGCGGGGGGAGTGGCCGTGGAGCTTCTTCTGCTACCCGGAGGAGCGGCCGCGTCCGGTCTTCCCGTCCTCGTTCACGCTCCTCGCGGCGACGGATGGGACGGTCGGGCTGGCCGTCCGTTGCCCGAGCTGCCGCCGGCTCTCGCTCAACCTCGTCTCACACCCGCACGTCGATGTCCCGTTCCACAACGATCATCAGATCGGGGTGGTGGAACACATGTTCGCCGAGGACGCGCTCGTGACGCTCGAAGAGTTCGGGGCGGAGCTGTGGTCGGCCTCGTTCGACGCGCGCAGGCTTGCGCTCGAGTAATCGCGGGTAACGCACCTCGAAGCGGGACACGCCCGTTCTACTGCCATCGGGCAACGGAAGAGGTGAGAAGAAATGCGCCACTACGGCATGTACGACGCATCCCGCGGTCTGACCCTCGCTCTCGCTGCGGCGCTGGCGGGGCTTGGTCTGTGGGGTGCAGCGAAGGTTGGAACCCAGACACCCGGACGCTTCTGGATCGCGATGGCGATCGTCGGCGCCGCCGGGCTCGTGATCACCCTGGCGAACCACGTCGGGACGTGGACTAAGGGCTTGCGGCTGCGCGTGTCGCCGAGCACGTTCGCGCTTGCGTTCCTACCCGTGCTCGTCTGCGTCGGCTGGATCCTGCTTGCGAGCCAGCCCGGCAACGGCTGGGAGGAGGGCAGGATCCACTCCTGGAGCAACACGATCGGGATCCTCGGCGTCGTGCACTCGATCGGCCTCTGGAGCGGCGTGCTCGCGTTCGGATTCGGCGTCGTGCTCGGCCTGTCGCTGGACGGCGTGCCGGCGCCCGCAATGGACACGGAAGCCGTCCAGGCGTACACCGGCCCCGGGCGCGCGGCTGACGAGCCCGTCGCGGCAGAGCGCCGCTGGAGCGCAAGGCGCAGGCGGTCGGCTACACCCGCCGCGACGCCCTGGGAGGAGACGCAGACGCGGAGCGGGACGCCGACGCGCTGACGAAGCACCGATCCGCGGCCGCCTCAAACGGGTGAAGGCGGCCGCGGATCCCTGCCGGGAGGGATCACGCTAAAGGGGTATGTCCCCGATATAGAGGACTGGGATGAACGTCTTGGCCCAGGAGACGAATCATCGGGGAATGCGGCTGCTCGCCGCACACCTCGAGAGCCTCGACCCGCGGGCCGTCCAGGCGCGGGAGCGGCTCGACATGGAGCTCGGCAGCGAGCTCGCCCGGAAGCTCGTCTTCGCACTGGCCTCGCACCGGCCCGGCCGCCGGGCCGCGTAGCGGGTTAGGACCGCCGGTCCGGCCGGCGGCGCAGCGGAGTCTCCTCGCCGCGGAGGCGCACGAGCAGCCAGATCCCGGCGAACGAGACTAGGGCGAGCACGATCGCCGTGGCGGCGCTTGCTCCGACCGCGAGAAGGCCGAAGTAGATGTAGGTGCCGAGGACGACCGCCCACACGAGCGCGATCACACCCTGGTCGATGCTCGGCGGACGCGGAGGGAGCTGCATCGCGCCGATCGTAGTCGAGGCCGGATCGGCGCGCCGCGGGAGGGCAGGGCGGACCAAAAAAATTCGCCGAGCCGGTCGCGGTTTCGTCCACAGCGCCGGTCGACTTTCCGCTTCGACTCTTGCGAGCCGCCTCGTACGACCTCTCGGTGCTGCTTCGTCCTACTCCCGCGCCGTGCTCGGCGCAAGAGGGAATGTATGGCCTCTCCGGACACCTCGCAAGGGTGTCAGGGGACGAAAAACCCGCAATTTGCGATCGTTGAATAATCAACATTTCCACAGCCCTCTGTGCATCCTGTGGATAAGTGGGCGGGAGGGAGACCCGGTCGGCGTGTTCTCCTGCTACTTGACATAACATTGCTTATCGTGCACGGGACTTGATTCGCAGGGGGTCGGCGTGTTTGGGTAGCTTCACCAGGCGGGAACCACGTCCAGGAGCGCCGACTTGAGGGGGAACTAGTGACCACGGTCGAGATGGAGTCGATCCTCGCCAGCGAGGAGCTCGCGACGCTGCTCGAGGCGTCGGAGTCGAGCGGACAGCTGCGCCAGGTCGAGCTGGTCGAAGTGCTGGAACCCCTCGAGCTCGACGCTCTCGAGACAGAGGCCGTCTATCAGGAGCTCGACCGACGGGGCATCGAGTTGCTCGCCGCGCCGGAAGCCGAGCCCGAGCCTGAGCCGGAGAAGGAGCCGCCGCCGGTAGCGCAGCCGCTCGAGACCACGACCGACGCGCTGCAGCTCTTCCTGCGCGAGGCCGGCCGCCACCAGCTGCTCACGGCCGCGCAGGAGGTCGAGCTTGCCAAGCGCATCGAGCGTGGCGACCCGACCGCGAAGCAGCGGATGATCCAGTCGAACCTCCGCCTCGTCGTCTCGATCGCGAAGAACTACCGCAACCAGGGTCTTCCCTTCCTCGACCTGATCCAGGAAGGCACGCTAGGCCTGATCCGCGCCGTCGAGAAGTTCGACTGGCGCCGCGGCTTCAAGTTCTCGACCTACGCGACCTGGTGGATCAGGCAAGCGGTCGCGCGCGCGCTCGCCGACAAGGCGCGGACGATCCGCATGCCCGTCCACATCGTCGAGCGGATGCAGAAGATGAACCGGGCCGAACGGACACTCTGGATGGAACTCGGCCGCGAGCCGACGCTCGACGAGATCGCAACCGAGGCGTCGCTGCCGATCGAGCAGGCGCGCGAGGTGCGGTCGGCGGCCCGGGCATCCGCGAGCCTCGACCAGCCCGTCGGCGACCAGGAAGACGCCGTCTTCGGCGACTTCGTCGCGGGCGACGATCCGTTGCCCGAGGAGCGGGTCGAAGGCGCACTCCGCAGCCAGGCCCTCGCGGTCGCGCTCCAGGCGCTGTCGGACCGCGAACGGCAGGTGCTCATCCTCCGCTACGGGCTGATCGACGAGGAGCCGAAGACGCTCGAGGAAATCGGGAAGCGCCTCGGGCTCACCCGGGAGCGCGTGCGCCAGATCGAGCTCGACTCCCTCCGCCGTCTAGCCAACCTGCGTGAGATGCAAATGGTTGCTGCGCCCTAAAGGGGCGGCGGGACGGCTTACTCGGCGCGCAGATAGTGCTCTAGACCGGGGGCCGCGAGGCGTAGCTCGCGCAGCGCTCGCGTCTCGAGCTGACGGACGCGCTCGCGCGTGATGCCGAGCTGCGTCCCCACCTCTTCGAGTGTCTGCGGAGGCTGGCCGTCCAGGCCGAAGCGCAGCGAGAGCACACGGCGCATGCGGGGGTTCAGCTGTTCGAGCGCTCCCGCGACCTCCCTCCCCCGCGCCTGCTGTGCCGACTGCTCGTGCGGCGCGACTGAGTTGACGTCCTCGATCAGGTCGCCGTACAGACTCTCGCCGTCTCCGACCGGCGTCTCGAGGCTGACCGGATTCTCGACGAGCTCGAGCAGCTCGAGCACGCGCTCCTCGCTCAGCTGCGTCTCGCGTGCGAGCTCGGCGAGCGAGGGCTCGCGGTTGAGTTTCTGCGCCAGCTGGCGACGGGCGCGAAGCAGCCGCCGCACCTGGTCGGCGACGTGCACTGGCAGCCGGATCGTCCGTCCCTGGTCGGCAAGGGCGCGCGTGATCGCCTGGCGAATCCACCAGGTCGCATACGTCGAAAGCTTGTAGCCGAGGCGATAGTCGAACTTCTCGACGGCGCGGATCAGACCGAGATTGCCCTCCTGGATCAGGTCGAGCAGCGGGACGTTGGCCTTCGTGTAGTTGCGCGTGATCGACATCACGAGCCGAAGGTTCGACTCGATCAGCCGGCGTTTCGCCTCTTCGTCGCCCGCGTCCTTCCGGCGCGCGAGCTCGCGCTCCTCCTCGCGTGTGAGCAGGGCGCCGCCGCCAATCTGGCGCACGTAGAGCTTTAGCGGATCCTCGGCCGGCGCGTGCTCGGCGGCCGTTCCCTCCGCCGCAAAGGAATGCTCCATCGCGGCGTGTATCGGCTCTGCGTCGATTTGGCTTTAGAAAGCCCTAACCAACTTGTCCTACGGTGGAAGGGAACAAGTACCGATATGGAGAAAGGCTTCGCCAGGACGGATGTGCGGAATCGCCGGATATAGCCTCTCGCCGCGGTGCAGCGTCGACCGCACGCTCGCCGCGCAGGCGCTCCTGGCCGGGATCGCCGACCGCGGCGCGGACGCGGTCGGGTACGCATATCGCGGCGGGCACGAGGAGTATCCCGTGGTCACGAAGCAGCGGACGCCCGCAAGCCTCCTGCTCGACCGCATCCGCGTGCCGGACCACGCCACTGAGCTCCTCGTCCACGTGCGCGACTACACCAAGGGCCATCCGTCGATCCCGGCCAACAACCACCCCGTGCGGCACGGACCGGTTGTCGGCATCCACAACGGGATCATCGTCAACGACGACGAGCTGCTCGCCCCCTACTCCTGCGCGCGTGCCGAGCCACGGATGACCGTCGACTCCGAGGCGATCTTCGCGCTCGCCGCCCACTCGCGGAACGAGCCGCGGGCGCTCGAGGCGCTCGCCGGCTCGATGGCGACCGCCTGGCTCGACCAGCGCGAGCCGGGAACGCTCTTTGCCGCCCGCGGCGTCGGGCGGCCGCTCTGGCTCGGGCGAGGGCGGGACGAGATCTTCTTCGCCTCGAACCGCACCGCGCTCGAGGTCGCCGCCGAATACACCGGCGTACGGCTCCGCGTGAGCGAGGTGCGGGACGGGACGTTCCTCGCACTTCGCTCGGGCCGCGTCGCGCGGACTGCCCGCTTCCGCCCCGATCGCAACTACACCGAAGAGAGGACGCTGCCCGCCGTCCGCGCGCCCGGTGAAAGCGCTCACTGCCTCGCGCGGCTTGCCGCGATCGCGGCCACCGCCGCGTAGGGCGTTTCAGGCCCGCAGCGTCCCGTCGCTCGCTACGTCTCGCCCCTGCTCCGAGAGTCGCCGGCGAACGAGGAACTGGAACGTCGACCAAGCGCCGCGGCGCGCGTCGAACATGCGGTAGACCTGCCATTCCGTGAGGAACGACTCGTCCTGGCGGCGGGCCTCCGCCCAGTCCGCGAACTTCGGCAGCCGTCCGAGTCGCTCTGCGAGCGCGACCCCCTGGTCGACCGCCCGCTCGAGCCTCTCCTCCCCCACCGGCACGTCGAACCCGGCCTCGCGCAGCGCGTTCGTGAGCGAGCCGAACGTGTGCCAGTAGAGCGACTTCGAGGGCAGGCGCCCCTTGTGCTCGTCGATGTCCCGCGCGGTGGGTGGCCGGCCGAGCTCGTCACCAAGCGTCCGCAGGAGGCCTACCAGCTCCTCGCGCGTCGCGAAGCGACGCGGCACGAGCCCGGCGGCGCGCTTGGCCGCGTTCCACGATCCGAAGTGCTCGATCACCGTCTGCGGATGCACCGCGGTCTCGGCGTCGGCGGCGAACTCCCGCATCGTCGGCGAGCGTCCGAGCCGCTCGGCAGACGCGACGATCTCCGCGACGATCTGCTCGTCGGTATAGCGCTTGCGGATTCCGGCCTGGAACTTCGCGAGTTCCCGCGGGTCGATCGAGGCGAGCGCCTGGTAGCGAGGCTTCTCGGCCATGTCAATAAGTGTAGAGCAGGTTGGGTAATCCGCAAGTAGTCCCGTGCAGGCGTGTCTTGAAGAGGCTCGTCGTGCGCGGCGTGGCATACCCTCGCCGGATGCGTCCCCGTCCCCCACTCGCCCTCGAGATCGCCGCGGCACGCGGC
>VAXA01000294.1 GCA_005883365.1 Actinomycetota bacterium | reverse complement strand
GTCCGGCACCAACCACCTGCTCCACGCTACAGAGCACGTGTCCCTATCGCGTCGCGGTGCTCAGGGGTCATTCCGGAACACTGGCCCAGGCGAGAGTCCCGCTTTGCGGGCGGGACTCTCGATTCGCGGGCGGGTTAGTTGCCTTGTGGGAAGGTTCCGGCGAGTGCTGTTCCCCAGGCCATGTTGCGCGGCCGGAAGTCCGAGAACGGCGTGATCTGGGTCAGGTCGCTGCCGTCTGGGCGGATCTTGAAGAGTGCGCTCTGGAATCCGCCGCTCGCGTCGTCCTGCTCGATCCGCAGCAGGATCCATTTCCCGTCGGGAGAGTAGGAGTTGCCGAACGCACGCGTACCCGCCGGGTAGTCGGTCACCGCTTGCAGGTCGCTGCCGTCGCGCGCGATCGTCCAGGTGTTGACCTGATCATTGGCGCTACTGATGAACATGATGCGCTGGCTATCGGGTGACCAGTCCGACTTGTTTCCGACATCGGCCGAGAAGGGCGTCAGCTGCCGCAGGCCGCTGCCGTCGATGTTGGCGTCGAACAAAGCCCCGTCCCCGTCCGGCGAGTAGCACGTGAACGAGATCATCGTCCCGTCCGGTGAAAGCTCGGGGTCGGTCAAACCCGTCCCCTGGCAGTCGGTGACGAGGTGCCGATCGTTGCCGTTGAAGGCCATGCTGAAAATGGCGTCTCGGCTGACACCGTCGAAGCCCTCGTAATAAATCCGGTGACCATCGGCGCTGAAACTCGGCGAGGCCTCGCATGCGTCGCCGTTCGCCACCGGAAAAATCTTGAGTGCACCGCCGTTGCGGTTCATCATCGCGATCTGGCAGAAGACGTTATTGACCGGGTTGGCCGGGTCGAACTCGAACACGATCCGGTTGCTCTCTGGCGACCAGTGCGGCAGGAACGTGTCACCAGGGAGGTTGGTCAACTGCCGCTGACCGGTTCCGTCCGGGCCGATCGTGTAGATCTGCCCGTTCGGCTCGCCCTCGCGAAAGACGATCAACCCGTTTGGGCCAGGCACAGTTGCACCGCCTCCGGCCGGAAGCACTAGCACCGCAACTGCGGTGCAGAACCCGGCGAGGCAAAAGATCCTTCTCATGCGCGTTCCCCCTTTCTTCCCCTGATGTGCGGGTGAAGCCACAACCTTCACATGGCGATCGCCGGTAGTCAACGAGTCGGGAAAAGCAAACGCTGGCCCAGTCGAGCTACCTCTCGCTCGGGCTCCGTCTCGGGCGCCCAGAGCTGAGGATTCTCGCGACCTCCGCTAGGACGAGAGGGTCTGTGATCTTGACCGGGACGCCTTGCTCCGCGCATGACCGCTCGACCCGGGGAGCCAGTTGTACGTCCGACCGAGCGATCCTCATCTTTTGCAACTGGTCCGTACTTACGACTTCGCCGTCGGTAGTGATCGGCCGGCCGGTGCGGTACGGCTCGACGAACTGACTGAGCAGCCTCTCTTCGTCGATGTTCCACCTCTTGATGCCGAAGAACGCGCGGTGATCATCGGGCGTGATCCAGAGGTGAAAGGGCACGTCCTACTCCCGCATTTGCAATCCGTTAGCAGATGAGCCGCAAACCCGCATGGTTGCGCGCCGAAGCTAGAAGAGCTGGTTCTCGCCGCCGAAGATCCCCGACACGGACTCGTCCGCGAAGACATTCATGATCGCCTCCGCGAGCAGGCCGCTCACGCTGAGGACGGTCATGTTGTCCGGCTTCTTTCTCGCGTCGATCGGCACGGTGTCGGTGACGACGATCCGCTTGATCTTGGAGTTGCCGATCGCCTCGAGCGCCTCGTCGGAGAAGAGCCCGTGGGTGACGTAGACGTTGACCTCCTCGGCCCCGTGCTCGAGCAGCGCGTTCACGCCCGCGATCAGCGTGCCTCCCGTCATGACCGCGTCGTCTCCGACGATTGCAACCTTCCCGCGCACGCGCCCCGTGACCTCCGTGACGTCGGCGCGCTCCTGCTCGGGCCGGGTCTTGTGCATGATCGCGAAGCTCGCCTCGATCATCTCCCCGAAGCGCACCGCATGCTTCGCGCGGCCGGCGTCGGGCGCCACCGAGACGACGCCCTCGCCGGCGAGCCCGAGATCGCGGAAATGGGTGGCGAACAGCTGCAGTGCGGTCATGTGGTCGACGGGAACGTTGAAGAAGCCCTGGATCTGGCCAGCGTGGAGGTCCATCGTCAGCACACGGTCGACGCCCGCGAGCTGGAGCATGTCGGCCACGAGGCGAGCGGAGATCGGCTCGCGCGGCTTTGCCTTCCGGTCCTGGCGCGAGTACGGGAACCACGGGATGACCGCGGTGATCCGCTTCGCGGAGGCGAGCTTCGCCGCCTGGATCATCAGCAGCAGCTCCATGAGGTTCTTGTCCACCGGCGGACAGCCCGTCTGGACGATGAAGACGTCGGCGCCGCGGATCGATTCGTCGTAGCGGCAGTACGTCTCGTCGTTCGCGAAGGTCTTCAGCGTCACCTCGCCGGGCTCGACGCCGAGAGCCTCGGCGATACGCGAGGCGAGCTCCGGATGCGAGCGGCCGGCGAACACCATCAGCCGCTTCCACGGACCGCGCTCGATCCAGTGGCCCGGAGACGGCTCGCTCACGCCGTGACTCCCTTCCAGCCCCGGCAGGGGCAGCTCAGTCGCCGTCGGGCTTTCCATGCTTCTCGTAGACCCACCCTTCCTTCGTCGTCTGCCGCGGGGGAAACCCGGCCAGCGAACCGGGAGGGACATCATCCGTGATGACGGAGCCCGCTGCAATCCAAGCGTCGTCGCCAATCTCGACCGGCGCATCGAAGACAGTGTCCACGCCGGTCCTGACGTTGCGGCCGATCCTCGTCCGCGCCTTCGGCTCGCCGGGTTGGTGCTTGAAGTTCGCCGTGATGTTCCCGGCCGCCACGTTCGAGCCGTCACCGACCTCGGCGTCGCCGATGTACGACAGGTGCGGGATCTTCGCGCCGGCTCCGACTGCTGCGTTCTTGACCTCGACGAACGTGCCGATCTTCGCTCCCTCGCCGATCACGCTGACCGGTCGCACATAGGCGAAGGGGCCGATCTCGGCGCCGCTCTCGATCCTGACGCCGCCGCGGATCACGGTGTACGGGTGTACGACGACGTCGGCCTCGATCTCGACACCTGCCTCGATCCACGTCGACCCCGGGTCGACGATCGTCACGCCGGCGAGCATGTGCGCCTCGTTGATCCGGTCGCGGAGGGAGGCGGCGGCCAGGGCGAGCTCGGCACGGGTGTTCACCCCTTCGGCCTCGAGCGGATCCTCCGCGAGCTGGACGGCGCAACGCTCGCCCTCGGTCACGAGCGCGCCGAGCGTGTCGGTTACATAGAGCTCGCCCTGGGCGTTGTGCGCGTCCAGGCGCTCGAGCGCAGGCCAGAGCTGCTGGGCCTTGAAGACGTAGATCCCGGAGTTGACCTCGCGCAATGCGAGCTCGTCGCCAGAGGCGTCGCCGGCCTCGACGATCCGCGCGAGCCGACCGTCGCCGTCACGGACGATCCGGCCGTAGGCGCCCGCGTCAGAGGGCTCGAAGGAGAGGACGGTCGCCGCCGCGTCGCTCGCGCGATGCGTGTCGACGAGCGCGCGGATCGTCTCGGGCCTGAGTGCCGGGACGTCCCCGTTGAGGACGAGGACGTCACCGTCGAAGCCCTCGAGCGCCGAGCGCGCGCAGCGGACCGCGTCGCCGGTTCCGAGCGGCTCCTCCTGCACGACGACCTCGACGTCCTCGAGGAGGCCGCTCGTCTGCGGCGAGGCGACAACGACGAGCCGCTCGACGCCTGCCCCCCGCGCCGCGTCGACCACCCAGTCGACCATCCGCCGCCCGAGCACGGGGTGCAGGTGCTTCGGCGTCGCGCTCTTCATGCGCGTGCCGATCCCGGCGGCCATCACCACTGCTGCGAGCTCGTCTGCCATGTCAGGAAGAGGTGGCTGGGGCGCCAGGATTCGAACCTGGGATCACGGGACCAAAACCCGTTGCCTTACCTCTTGGCTACGCCCCAGGGGCACGAAAGTCTACCGGTGGTCGAGCAGGAGCAGGCCCAGGGCGACGAGCGCGAAGATCACCAGCAGGACGATGAGCGCGCCGATCAGGATGTACCCCGCGGCGACGAGGATGGTGGCGCCGAGCTGCGATGCGGCAAGCAGCCACGTGAGCTGGTGGAGGAACGACGACTGCGTCCGCTCCCTCGTGAAGCGGTAGAGCATGAGGCAGGCGAACGCGATCACGCCGAGCACGACGATCGTCGCGATGTGGAGCCCGTGCGTCGCCCACGCGACGAGCCCTTCGACCACGGCAACCCAGAGGATGATGCGGAGCCGGTGGCGGTAAAGCCACCCGGTCGGTCCGCGCGAGCCCTCGATCGCGTGCGAACCGTCGCTCAGCACCGGTCAACCGTACCACGCAGGTGCCGCGAGCCAGGTCCGCCCGAGCCGGCGCAGAGCCCGTCTCGCAGCCTCGGCGTCCTTGCGCTGGTGGAACAGGCCGTACAGGGCAGGGCCCGCACCGGAGACGTCGGCGCGGAACGCGCCCGCCGCCTCGATCGCCTCGGCGAGGGGCGAGCTCGCGAGGTCGTTCGGCGGCAGCGCGGCGAGATCGCGCGGCCGCTTCACCCCAGCGAGCCCGTCGAGGAGCGTGCTGCGGCGCTCGGCGAAGCCGGCGGCGTCGTGGCGGGCGTCGAAGGCGGCGTACACGTCGCCTGTCGAGCTCTTCGCCGCGCCGTGCGGGAGGAGGACGACGACCCAGAAGTCCTGCGGCAGGTCGAGCGGCTCGAGCTCGCTTCCGTCACCCGTGCCGAGCTGCGGGCCGTCCGCGAGGAAGAAGGGAACGTCGGCGCCGAGGCCCGCTGCGATCCGGTGCAGCTCCTCGTCCGCGATCGGCTCGGGTAGCGTCGCGTTGGCGAGTCGGAGCGCCGTCGCGGCGTCGGAGCTGCCGCCGCCCAGGCCGCCGGCGACGGGGATCCGCTTCTCGATGCGCACGTGCCAGCGCGGCTCGACGCCTGCGTTCCGGGCGAGGGCGCGGAGCGCAGCGGTGACGAGCGTGTCCCCCTCGAAGCCCTCGACCCGGAGCTCGGGGGCCTCCTCGAGCTCGACCCGGTCGACGAGGTCGATCCGCTGCAAGACGGTCAGCACCTCGTGCTTCCCGTCGTCGCGCGGCGGCCCGACGACGAGCGCGAGGTTGATCTTCGCCGCCGCAGGCGCGCGCTTCACCCTAGGGCCTCGGTCAGCGCGGCGAACGCCTCGGGCGTGAGTGCCTCGGCCCGCGTCTCTCCTGCGTACCCGATGGCGGCGAGCGCGTTCGCCGCCTGCTCGCGCGAGGCGAGCCCCACGAGCGCCAGGGAGTTGGGCAGCGTCTTACGCCGGTGCGCGAAGGCAGCCGTCACAACCTCCTTCACGCGGCCGTAATC
>VAXA01000293.1 GCA_005883365.1 Actinomycetota bacterium | reverse complement strand
CGAGGCGAAGTCGTCGTCCTTCCGGGCCTGGTCCTTGTACAGCTCCCACTGGGCGACCGACTCGGCGAGCGCCGCGAGGGCGGCGTCCTCGTTCCCGAGTAGCGCCTGCATGCAGGCGACGTTGTAGAGCAGGTGGGCGTTGCCGGGATACATCTCGAAGCCGCGGTTGACCGCCTCGAGCGCGGCGGCATAGTCCTTGGCCTGGTACGCGTCCCAGAAGCCGTCCTGAGAAGCTGCGGGCGTGATCCGGTAGGCGGCGTCCCGGGGGCCGCCGATCGCGAGCACGATCGTGTCATCAGCAGTCGCGACCGCCTTCCGCATCACTGCCGGGTCGCGGACGAAGATCGCCGTCCCCGGCGGGGCATCGACGTCCTCGCCGTCCACGGTGAACGTGGCCGAGCCCTGCAGCACGACATACAGCTCCTCGTGCCGGTCCCCGCCCGGGCCCGCCTCATGGTGGTCGGGAATCACGGTTTCGCCGGCCTTGCGCTGCAACGCGGCCCCCGCGCCGAACGCGCCTATGTCGAGCGTGCGGCGGAGGCGGACCGACACCCTGTCGCCGTCGCCCTCGCGTGCCTCCGCGGGAATCGAAAGAACGCGGTAAGAGGTCTCTGTGGTTGCCATGGCGGCCTCCTCGAAGATTGGGTGCGGAGCGCGGCGGCGCGAAGCTGCGCCGCGCGATCCTCATGGACGAGCTGGGCGAACTGGGGGTCTGATGGGTGCGTGGTGAGCCTCCTCCTTGGCGGCAAGTATCTTGATGTCAAGAAACTACCACTTGAGCTATCTTGACGTCAAGAGAAATTTCAGGAACACTTCGAACGTGCCCAAAGCGAGGAAGACCGGCGAGCGGGACCACGTCGACAGCTTCCTCGAGGAGATCGGCGCCGACCTGCCGCCCGATCTCGACCTGACGGTCGAGGGGATCGTCGACCGCATCGGCGGCATCAACCGGCGCATCAAGCGGATGCACGACGAGACGCTCGACCAGCTCGGCCTCACGGTCAGCGACTGGCACGTGCTCACGGCGCTGCGCTGGGCGGGCAAGCCATACCGCCGCAAGGCCGGCGAGCTCGCACGCCGTGCCGACCTCACGAGCGGCGCCATGACGAGCCGGCTCGACGCGCTCGAGAAGGAGGGCCTCGTCCGCCGCCTGCGCGATCCGGCCGATCGGCGGAGCGTCCTCGTCGAGCTGACGGAGAATGGGCGGAAGAAGCACGAGCAGACGATGGGAATCCAGGCCCAGAAGGAGGCGCTGCTCGCGGAGGCGCTGACCGACCGCGAGAAGGAACAGCTCAATGCTCTCCTGCGCCGTGTGATGGTCACGCTCGAAGACCGGTATCCGGGAAAGCACGACTAGCATCGGCGCCGTCATGCGCGTTGCCGTCGTCGGATCCGGCCCGGCGGGCTTCTACGCCGCCGGTGCGCTTCTGTCCGCCGACCCGCCCGCGGAGGTCGACATGCTCGAGCGGCTGCCGACGCCGTGGGGGCTCGTCCGCCTCGGGGTCGCTCCTGACCATCCGAAGCTCAAGTCGGTGTCGCGCGCGTTCGAGCGCATCGCCGAGCAGCCCGGCTTCCGCTTCCTCGGCAACGTCGAGGTGGGTCGCGATCTCCACCACGCCGACCTCGTGCGGCTCTACGACGCCGTCATCTATGCAGTCGGCGCACAGACCGATCGTCGGCTCGGCATCCCGGGCGAGGACCTGCCGGGCTCGTGGGCGGCCACGGAGCTCGTCGCCTGGTACAACGGCCATCCCGATTTCCAGCAGCTCGACTTCGACCTCTCCGTCGAGCGCGCCGTCGTGATCGGGAACGGGAACGTGGCGCTCGACGTGGCGCGGATGCTCGCGCTCACGCACGAGGAGCTCGCGCCGACGGATGCGACGGACGCCTCGATCGCGGCCATCGCCGATTCGTCGCTCCGCGAGATCGTCGTCGTCGGGCGGCGCGGCCCCGCCCAGGCCTCGTTCACGACGCCCGAGCTGCAGGAGATGGGAGAGCTCGCCGGCGCCGACGTCGTCGTCGATCCGGTCGACCTCGAGGGGGCACAGCCGAAGAGCACGAACGCCGAGCGCAACTTCGCCGTGCTGCAGGGGTTCGCGGCGCGCGAGCCGCAGGGCAGGCCGCGGCGCGTCGTCTTTCGCTTCTTTCAGTCGCCCATAGCGATCCTCGGCAAGGAGCGGGTCGAGGGGATCGAGCTCGTCCGCAACGAGCTCGACGCGAACGAACGCGCCGTGCCGACGGAGGAGCGCGAGACGCTTGCATGCGGGCTCGTCTTCCGCAGCGTCGGCTACCACGGTGTCGAGCTTCCAGGCGTCGTCTTCGACGCCAAGACCGGGACGATCCCGAACGAGGGTGGTCGCGTGGAGCCCGGCGTCTACTCCGCCGGCTGGATCAAGCGCGGCCCGACCGGCGTCATCGGCACGAACAAGAAAGACGCGACCGAGACCGTGGTGCTCCTGCTCGAGGACGCAGTGGCCGGCCGCTTGCAGCCGAAGCCGGACGCGAGCGCTGCAGCCGTCGACGCACTGCTGGCCGAGCGCGGCGTCCGCGTCGTCGAGTACTCCGGCTGGACCGCGATCGACGAGGCCGAGCGCGCCGCCGGCGAGAAGACCGGCCGGCCGCGCATCAAGCTGTGCTCGTGGGACGAGCTGCTCGCCGCCGCCGAGCGCATCGCCAGCGGCAAGACGTCGTAGGTAGCCCCCGATCGGGGGACATCGGGCCGGCGCCCGGACGCCGATGGACCGGGCATGGAGTCTCTCGTCGTCGAATGTCTCCACTGCCGCACCACCCGCGTCGCCCGTCGTGACCGCTTCAAGCACTTCGAGTCGCCCGAGTGCCCGGAGTGCGGCTACCTCGGGTGGACGCCCGTGCTCGAGCTGACCGAGGCTGAGCGTCGTGAGCCGCGCGAGCGGCGGCACGCCGCGCGGCGCCTCCCGTCGGTCGCGTAGTTTCCGCTCCCCGCAGCGTCGTCCTCCTGCACTTCCCTACACTCGGCAGTGATGGCGAAGGCCGAGGAGCGCCAAGAGCTCTGGGGCGGCGAGACCGCGAAGGCCGTCGCGAACTTCCCCGTTTCCGGCGAGCCGATCCCGCCCCCGGTCGCGCGCTGGCTCGGTCGGATCAAGGGTGCTGCGGCACAGGTCAACGCGGAGCTCGGCCTGCTCGACGCCGGTAGGGCTGAGCGGATCGCGGCAGCCGCCGCGAGGATTGCGGACGGGGCGCTCGACGACCAGTTCCCGATCGACGTCTTCCAGACGGGCTCCGGCACCTCGTCGAACATGAATGCGAACGAGGTGATCGCGACGCTCGCGGGATACGACGTCCACCCGAACGACGACGTCAACATGGGCCAGTCGTCGAACGACGTCTTCCCGTCGGCCGTCCACCTCGCGGCGCTCGACGAGATCGTGAACGACCTGCTGCCGGCGCTCGAGCAGCTCGCCACGTCGCTCGAGGCGAAGGCGCGGGAGTTCGACGACGTCGTCAAGTCTGGGCGGACGCACTGGATGGATGCCGTCCCGGTCATGCTCGGCCAGGAGTTCGCGGGCTACGCCGCGCAGGTGCGGCAGGGAGTCGAGCCAGGCCGCGGCGCGTCGTCTTTCGCTTCTTTCAGTCGCCCATAGCGATTCTCGGCAAGGAGCGGGTCGAGGGGATCGAGCTCGTCCGCAACGAGCTCGACGAGAACGAACGCGCCGTGCCGACGGAGGAGCGCGAGACGCTTGCATGCGGGCTCGTCTTCCGCAGCGTCGGCTACCACGGTGTCGAGCTTCCAGGCGTCGTCTTCGACGCCAAGACCGGGACGATCCCGAACGAGGGTGGTCGCGTGGAGCCCGGCGTCTACTCCGCCGGCTGGATCAAGCGCGGCCCGACCGGCGTCATCGGCACGAACAAGAAAGACGCGACCGAGACCGTGGTGCTCCTGCTCGAGGACGCAGTGGCCGGCCGCTTGCAGCCGAAGCCGGACGCGAGCGCTGCAGCCGTCGACGCACTGCTGGCCGAGCGCGGCGTCCGCGTCGTCGAGTACTCCGGCTGGACCGCGATCGACGAGGCCGAGCGCGCCGCCGGCGAGAAGACCGGCCGGCCGCGCATCAAGCTGTGCTCGTGGGACGAGCTGCTCGCCGCCGCCGAGCGCATCGCCAGCGGCAAGACGTCGTAGGTAGCCCCCGATCGGGGGACATCGGGCCGGCGCCCGGACGCCGATGGACCGGGCATGGAGTCTCTCGTCGTCGAATGTCTCCACTGCCGCACCACCCGCGTCGCCCGTCGTGACCGCTTCAAGCACTTCGAGTCGCCCGAGTGCCCGGAGTGCGGCTACCTCGGGTGGACGCCCGTGCTCGAGCTGACCGAGGCTGAGCGTCGTGAGCCGCGCGAGCGGCGGCACGCCGCGCGGCGCCTCCCGTCGGTCGCGTAGTTTCCGCTCCCCGCAGCGTCGTCCTCCTGCACTTCCCTACACTCGGCAGTGATGGCGAAGGCCGAGGAGCGCCAAGAGCTCTGGGGCGGCGAGACCGCGAAGGCCGTCGCGAACTTCCCCGTTTCCGGCGAGCCGATCCCGCCCCCGGTCGCGCGCTGGCTCGGTCGGATCAAGGGTGCTGCGGCACAGGTCAACGCGGAGCTCGGCCTGCTCGACGCCGGTAGGGCTGAGCGGATCGCGGCAGCCGCCGCGAGGATTGCGGACGGGGCGCTCGACGACCAGTTCCCGATCGACGTCTTCCAGACGGGCTCCGGCACCTCGTCGAACATGAATGCGAACGAGGTGATCGCGACGCTCGCGGGATACGACGTCCACCCGAACGACGACGTCAACATGGGCCAGTCGTCGAACGACGTCTTCCCGTCGGCCGTCCACCTCGCGGCGCTCGACGAGATCGTGAACGACCTGCTGCCGGCGCTCGAGCAGCTCGCCACGTCGCTCGAGGCGAAGGCGCGGGAGTTCGACGACGTCGTCAACGCGCCGCCGGCGAGAAGACCGGCCGGCCGCGCATCAAGCTGTGCTCGTGGGACGAGCTGCTCGCCGCCGCCGAGCGCATCGCCAGCGGCAAGACGTCGTAGGTAGCCCCCGATCGGGGGACATCGGGCCGGCGCCCGGACGCCGATGGACCGGGCATGGAGTCTCTCGTCGTCGAATGTCTCCACTGCCGCACCACCCGCGTCGCCCGTCGTGACCGCTTCAAGCACTTCGAGTCGCCCGAGTGCCCGGAGTGCGGCTACCTCGGGTGGACGCCCGTGCTCGAGCTGACCGCGGCTGAGCGTCGTGAGCCGCGCGAGCGGCGGCACGCCGCGCGGCGCCTCCCGTCGGTCGCGTAGTTTCCGCTCCCCGCAGCGTCGTCCTCCTGCACTTCCCTACACTCGGCAGTGATGGCGAAGGCCGAGGAGCGCCAAGAGCTCTGGGGCGGCGAGACCGCGAAGGCCGTCGCGAACTTCCCCGTTTCCGGCGAGCCGATCCCGCCCCCGGTCGCGCGCTGGCTCGGTCGGATCAAGGGTGCTGCGGCACAGGTCAACGCGGAGCTCGGCCTGCTCGACGCCGACAGGGCTGAGCGGATCGCGGCAGCCGCCGCGAGGATTGCGGACGGGGCGCTCGACGACCAGTTCCCGATCGACGTCTTCCAGACGGGCTCCGGCACCTCGTCGAACATGAATGCGAACGAGGTGATCGCGACGCTCGCGGGAGACGACGTCCACCCGAACGACGACGTCAACATGGGCCAGTCGTCGAACGACGTCTTCCCGTCGGCCGTCCACCTCGCGGCGCTCGACGAGATCGTGAACGACCTGCTGCCGGCGCTCGAGCAGCTCGCCACGTCGCTCGAGGCGAAGGCGCGGGAGTTCGACGACGTCGTCAAGTCTGGGCGGACGCACTGGATGGATGCCGTCCCGGTCATGCTCGGCCAGGAGTTCGCGGGCTACGCCGCGCAGGTGCGGCAGGGAGTCGAGCGGGTCCGCGGCGCGTTGCCCCGGCTTGGGCAGATCCCGCTCGGGGGCACCGCGACCGGGACCGGCCTCAACACGCATCCGGAGTTCGCGCCGCGCGTTCGCGAGCTGCTGGCGCGCGAGACCGGGCTCGAGATCTCGGCGCCGGCCGATCCGTTCGAGGCGCAGGCGGCGCGCGACGGGATCGTCGAGGCGTCGGGGGCGCTCAAGACCGTGGCCGTCTCGCTCACGAAGGTCGCGAACGACATCCGCTTCCTCGGCTCCGGCCCGCGCGCCGGCCTCGCCGAGATCGCGCTGCCGGAGCTCCAGAAGGGCAGCTCGATCATGCCCGGCAAGGTGAACCCGGTGATGCCGGAGGTCGTGACGCAGGTCGCCGCCCAGGTGATCGGCAACGACACTGCGATCACGATCGGCGGCATGCAGGGGCATTTCGAGCTCAACGTCTTCGTGCCGCTCCTCGCACGCAACATCCTCGACTCGGTGAAGCTTCTTGCGAGCGCGTGCCGGCTCTTCGCCGAGAAGTGCGTGGACGGGATCGAGGCGAACCGCGAGAACTGCGAGCGCTACGCCGAGCTGACACTCGCTGCCGCGACCGCGCTCAACCCGTACATCGGCTACGACCGCGCGAGCGAGATCGTCAAGGAGGCCGCCGCCTCCGGCCGCTCCCTGCGCGAGGTCGCGCGCGAGAAGGGCGTCGAGGACTCCATCCTCGACGAGGCGCTCGACTACCGCAAGATGGCGAAGCCGCACCACAGCGGCACCTGACCGGCCGGGGCGTCAGGACTCAGTGCCGGATCTCGAGTCTCAGGCGCGCGACGCCTTTGCGCGGGGCGCGCACCCTCGCGGGCGTGACATGACCGGAGAGCGGTGGCGGAGCGAGCGAGATTCGGTACCACGCAGGAGCAAGGCGGACGGCGAACGATCCGTTTGATCGGACTCTCACGCGGACCGGCTTGTGGCGCTCGCGAGAGAAGACAACGAAGACGCCGACCGGGTTCGGGTCGCACGGCTCGCCCGGGAAACAGGCCGGCGACTCTACTCCGCTGCGGTCGAGTACCCCGCGGAGGTTTGGCCCGGATGTCGCCGCGGCGAGCCCACCCAGGGCGATCGCCGCTGCAGCAAATGCGCTCCCTGCCGCTCGCAGCATCGGGAACGAGGGTAGCGCTGAATCCCTCGATCGAGGGATTCCAGTGCATTGACACGCTCCCTGGTGCTGCGCAAAGGTACGCGCTGTGTTGCGGCGGGTGGACTGCCGCGGGTTCGCGGATCGTGTGACACTCTGGCGTCTTCCGGTCGTGCGTTGCGACCAAAAACTAAGGGGGAGAAGCTGAAATGAGGTATCGCAAGCTCGGCTTGCTCGGCCTTGCCTCGTCGGCGAAAGCCGCCAAAGGCAGGGCGAAGAAGTTTGTAGAGAGCCGCCCGCGCTGGCTCGTCGTCGGCCTTGCCGTAGCCGTCTTCGCGGCAGTCGGCGGCGGAACGGCGTTCGCCGTCCTCGGGGGCTTTCCCACCAAGCGGCCGGGATCGAAGCCCTTGGTGAGCAGCGAGTTCGGCAAGCAGCCACTTGCCGACGACCGCAGCGGCGAGGGTGGCGACGAAGGAAGCCTGATCCTGCAGCGCGATCAGTACTTCAGCGATCGCCGCACTGCGGGCAGCACTCCGCTCGACATCAGCCAGGCCGGCGCTCTTCGCGCTCAGGCGGCGCTCCAGGGCAAGAAGCTGGGACATCGCCGCAGCCTTTCGCCCTCCACGCCGACGACGTTTGCCGATGCGTGGTCCCCGATCGGGCCGAGTGGCCTGAGACAGCCCACGCGTGACTCGGGCACCGTCATCCGCGTCAGCGGCCGGGTCGGCGCGCTGGCGATCCGCCAGGACGGCACGCGCATCCTCGGCGCCGCCGGGGGCGGGATCTGGGTCTGGAACGGAACGAGTTGGGTTCCGAAGACCGACAACATGCCCTCGCTCCACATCGGGGCGCTCGCAGTCGCCCCGTCGGACGACAACGTGGTCTACGCGGGGACCGGCGAGGGCGCCCTCTCGGGCGACAGCTACTTCGGCAACGGCATCCTCAAGTCGACCGACGGCGGCAACACGTGGAGCCACGTCTCGGGTGACTACTTCTACGGCGTGTCCATCTCGCGGATCGTCGTCGACCCGAGCAACGCAAACCATCTCTACGCCGCGACCCTCCGAGGCCGTGGCGGCGTGCGCCGCACCTCGCCGGTGCAGCACTCTCGCTTCGGCATCTGGGAGTCGACCGACGGCGGTGCGACCTGGTCACTGCTCAAGCAGGCACCGCAGGGAACGAACGGTGCCACAGACCTGGAGCTCGACCCGCAGAACGGGGACCTATACGCCTCGTTCTGGCACGACGCCATCTACAAGAGCACCAACGGCGGCGCCAGCTGGAAGACGATCATGAACGGGCTGCCGGCGAACGCGAACTACGCAGCCGGCCTGACGCGCTTCTCGATCTCTCTCTCGCATCCCGCCAGTCAGTCGCAGGCGACGCTCTACGCCGGCTTCGACTGGTACGGCAACGATGGCACGTACCACCAGTCCGAGGTCTTCAAGTCGACCAACGCTGGTGGCAGCTGGAGCCAACTCAGCCAGCCCGATCCCAACGGGACATTCAACAAGGAGAACGTCTCGGGCTACTGCGCCGGCCAGTGCTTCTACGACAACGTGATCGAGGCCGATCCGACGAACCCCGACGTCGTGTTCGCAGGGGGCGTCTATGACTACGCGCACGGAGCGGGCGGGATCTTCCGCTCGACCGATGGTGGTCAGACCTGGACGAACCTCGGCTACGACCAGCATCCGGACTTCCACGCGGTCGCGTTCGACCCGGCGAACACGCAGCACGTGATGATCGGCTCGGACGGCGGCGTCTGGTACAGCACGGACCTCGGCGGGCGGTCCAGCACCTCTACTCCGCTCTCCGCCGTCGACTGGCAGGACCTCAACAGGTCGCTCTCGACCACGACGTTCACGAGCATCGCGACCAATCCACAGACGCCGTCCTATGTCTGGGGCGGCAGCCAGGACAACGGCACCGAGCACACCTTCGGGACCGACTTGGGCTCGACTCAGGCCCTGAGCTGGTTCGACCTGTTCAGTGGTGACGGCGGCCAGGTCATGGTCGACCCGACGGATTCGAGCTACATCTACGGCACCTACTACGGCATCTCGCCATACCGTGACAACCCGGCCTGTGGCGGGTTCTGCTTCTTCTCCAACCAGTACATCCGGAACGGCATCAACCTCAGCGACCGGTCCGAGTTCTACACGCCCTGGGTGATGAACCAGGACAATCCGAATCAGCTCTTCCTCGGCACGTATCGCCTGTATCGCACAGACAACGCCAAGGCGCCCGCGGCGGCCGACGTCACCTGGAAGCCGATCAGCGGCGACCTGACGAGCGGCTGCACGGGTGGGGCACCGAACGGCGGCCGCGGCTGCACCATCTCCGCGATTGGCATCGGTGGGGGCCAAGCGGTCTACACGGGCTCCGAGGAGGGCCTCGTCCATCTCAGCCCGGACGCGAAGACGAGCGACAACCCGGCCTGGAGAGACGTCACCGGCAACCTGCCCGGACGCCCGGTCTCGAGCATCGCCGTCGACCGGAGCAACTACCGGATCGCGTACGTTGCGTTCGACGGGTTCAACGCGGGCACGGTCGGCCAGCCGGGACACGTGTTCAAGACGACCAACGGCGGCCAGAAGTGGACGAACATCTCGGGCAACCTGCCTGACGTGCCGGTCAACTCGGTCGTGCTCGACCCCTCGTACCCGAACACGCTGTACGCGGGCACCGATGTCGGCAACTTCGTCACCTACGACGGTGGGACGACCTGGGGCCAGCTCGGCACGGGCCTTCCCGACGTCACCATCGGGCAGCTCAACCTCGATCCGTCGCAGCCGGGCGTGCGAACGCTCGCCGCGGGCACGTACGGGCGTTCAGCATGGGAGCTGAACGACAACCTGTCGGTTCCCGCCTTCGACGAGTCGACGTCTGATGCCGGCAAGCCGATCGGGCCGGGAAGCACGATCGACTACACGCTGACGCTGAGGAACATCGGCAACGTCGAAGCGACCGGTGTCACGATCACCGATCCCGTCCCGGCCAACACCGGCAACGCCGTTGCGCAGGACGGCGGCACGGTCTTGGGCGGCACGGCGACCTGGAGCGGGCTGACGGTTCCGGCCGGCGGAAACGTCCAGGTGCACTTCTCCGTGACGGTGAACACCCCCGCCAAGAAGGGCTTCACGTCGATCGTCAACGACGGTGTCACGGTCACCTCCAACGAGGGCGTCGGGACCACGGGCTCCCCGTTCGTCTCGCCGCTCGCGCCTCCGTACTCGGTGAGCCTCGCTCCGGCGACGCAGTCGAACGGCGGCAAGGGACCGGTCGACGTCGACTACCACGTGATGGTGACGAACCGTGGCTTCAACGACGACACGTACGTCATGACGTCGTCGGGGTCGGCCACCGGGTTCGCCGTCAGCTTCCTCGACTCGACGTGCGCGACGCCGCTGGCGTCCGGCACGACGCCGCAGGTAGCGTCGGGCGACTCGACGGACGTCTGCGTCCGCGTCCACATCGACAGTGGAGCCTCCGGAAGCAGCATCGCGACGGTGACCGCGACGTCGACCAACGACTCGACGGTCTCGGCCAGCGGAACCGTGAAGACGATCGGCGTCGGCCCGAACGACGCGCTGCTCGTCGACAACGACAACAACGCTCCGGACGTCCAGCAGTCCTACAAGGACGCGCTGACGGCGGCGGGCATCCCGTTCCAGGTCTGGGATCTGAAGGCCGACGGGGCGACACTTCCGCAGCCGTTCCTGCTGGACTTCAACAGCGTGGTCTGGTTCACGGGGAACAGCTATCCGGATCCGGTGGGGCCGTACGAGCCGGAGCTGGAGAACTTCCTCGACGGCGGCGGGCACCTGTTGATGTCCGGCCAGGACATCCTCGACCAAGCGGCCGGCCAGGCGCCGTTCTTCTCCGACTACATCCACATCACCTGGGATGGGTCGGAGGCGCAGAACGACAAGCCGACCTCGGCCGTGCACAGTGTCACCGGCACGCTGACCAACGGGATCGGCGATATCTCGATCGACCACACCGTTCTCGGGGCGGCGTTCGAGGACGAGATCACGCCCAACGGCACCGCGCAGGCGATCTTTACCGACGACGCCTCGCAGCCCGACGCGCTCAGCTACAGCGACGGGTACAAGGTCGTCTTCCTCGCCTTCCCGCTGGAGGCGTACGGAACGGCGGCCGACAAGGCCAGCCTCGTCCAGAAGGCGTTCGGCTTCTTCGGCTCCTAGAGACGAGGCAGTAGCGCAAGACGAGAAGGGCCGCCTCCGGGCGGCCCTTCTCAGCTTCTAGTACGCGACTGCGCCGCGGCCGGTCGCGGCCGCGTGCTTCTGCTCGTCGGCGCGGTAGCTCGATCGCACGAGCGGCCCGGAGAAGACGGACCCGAATCCCAGCGCCTCGCCCTGCTCGCGGAGCCAGCGGAACTCGTCCGGATGGACCCAGCGGTCGATCGACGCGTGCTTCGCGCTCGGCTGGAGGTACTGGCCGATCGTGACGACGTCGACGCCGTTCGCGCGCAGGTCGCGCATCGTCTCGACGACCTCGTCGTTCGTCTCGCCGAGGCCGACGATGATTCCCGACTTCGTCAACACGGGATACCCCGCGATCTCCTTCGCCCTGCGCAGCAGCCACAGGGCGCCGTCGTAGCTCGCCTTCGCGCCGCGCATCCGCGCGTGCAGGCGCCGCACCGTCTCGATGTTGTGGTTGAAGACGTCGGGTCTCGCGGCAAGGACGGTCTGCAGCGCCTCCTCCTCGACTCCGAGGAAGTCGGGCGTCAGCACCTCGACCGAGGCTTCCGGCAGCTTCGCCTTGAGCGCGCGGATGGTGGCCGCGTAGTGGCCGGCGCCGCGATCGGGGACGTCGTCGCGGTCGACAGACGTGACGACGACGTGCTTGAGTCGCATCTGCGCGGCTGCCTGGGCGAGCCGTAATGGCTCGAGCGGATCGGGCGGCGCCTCGGGCTTGCCGGAGTGGACGTAGCAGTAGCGGCAGGCGCGCGTGCAGGTGTCGCCAAGGATCTGGAACGTCGCGGTGCCGCGGCCCCAGCACTCCGCGATGTTCGGGCAGCGCGCCTCCTCGCAGATCGTGTGCAGCGAGAGCCCGTGTACGAGCTTCTGGACGTCGAAGTACGAGCCGTCCTTCGAGGGCGCTCGCACCTTCATCCATTCGGGCCGGCGGGGCCGCTCGGCGACGGGAAGCGATGAGTTCATAGCCGCGTTCCAGTCTAGGTGGCGTAGGGAGACCGACCCGCCATTCCACGAATCCCTGGGTCGTACTCGTCATCATCTGCCTCGCGCAGTTCATGGTCGTCCTCGACGCGACGATCGTCAACGTAGCGCTGCCCCATATCCAGACGTCTCTCGGTTTCACCGAGGCCAGCCTGCAGTGGGTGATCAACGCGTACACGCTCGTCTTCGCCGGCTTCCTGCTGCTCGGCGGGCGCGCGGGCGACCTTCTGGGACGGAAGCGGCTCTTCCTCGTCGGCCTCGTCATCTTCACCGCCGCCTCGCTGCTGAACGGGCTCGCGACGACCTCGGGGATGCTGATCGGCTTCCGGGCGCTGCAGGGGCTCGGCGCGGCGCTCATCTCGCCGGCTGCGCTGTCGATCATCTCCACGACGTTCGCCGAGGGGAAGGAGCGGTCACGCGCGCTCGGCGTCTGGGCCGCAATCGCGATCGGCGGTTCCGCGGTCGGCCTCGTGCTTGGGGGCGCGCTCACGCAGTCGTTCTCCTGGCGCTGGATCTTCTTCGTCAACGTCCCGGTCGGCATCTTCGCCTTCTTCGCGGCGCTGCGGCTCGTGCCCGAGTCGAAGGACGAGCACGCGCATCAGGGCTACGACATCGCCGGCGCGCTCACGGTCACGGGTGGGCTGATGGCGCTCGTCTACGCACTCGTCAACTCGGCCCAGCACGGCTGGGGCTCGACGCTGACGATCGTCTCGTTCATCCTCGCGTTCGTGCTCCTCGCGGCGTTCGTCGTGATCGAACAGCGGTCGTCCGAGCCGCTTGTCCGGCTCTCGATCTTCCGCGTCCGCTCGCTCCTCACGGCGAACCTGTCCATGTTCCTCGCCTTTTCCGGGATGTTCGCGATGTTCTTCTTCAACACGCTCTACATCCAGAAGATCCTTGGCTTCGGGCCGCTGAAGACCGGCGTCGCGTTCCTGCCGTTCACGGCCGGGATCATGCTCTCGGCCGGCCTTGCCTCGAGCTTCGCCCCCCGGATCGGCGTCCGGCCGGTCGCCGCCACCGGCATGGTGCTCACCGTCATCGGGATGCTGTTGTTCGCCCGGATGCCTGTCGACGGCTCCTACGCGACGGACGTCCTGCCCGGCAT